>NZ_LRPD01000016.1:0-53527 GCF_001605865.1 Acinetobacter sp. NRRL B-65365
ATGTGCATTCTACAGCATTTCAGGTCCGATGCAACCCTGTTTTTTATTATTTTCTTTTGCATGTTTCTTTTTTCTACAAAACTGATGTTTTCGTTGTTTTTATCATCTATTTACGTATAAAAAGCAGGCTCTGGGCCTGCTTTTTATTATTTTTATTTCGATTTAGTCTGTGAAAGTCACACGTGCAATCGCTTTTTTGCCTGACTGAATGATTAAAGTGACGTTTTCTTTTACAGAGTAGCTCATATCAACCACATTCCAGTCGACTTTAACCGCACCGCGGCCCACGGCGTCTTTTGCAGCAGCAGCATTCGGGTTTAAACCAGCAACACGCAGAATGGTTGCAATAAACAACTCGCCACCAAACTCACCACGAGAAATCGTTACTTCAGGTGTATCTTCTGGCACTTCACCTTCAGTTACGCGGTTACCTGCACTCTTATGTGCATTTTCTGCTGCTTCTGCATCATGGAAACGCTCAACCAGCTCAAGTGCTAAAATACGTTTGATCTCTTGTGGATTGCGACCCGCAGCCATCTCATCAAGTAGTACCTTGATTTCATCAAGTGATTTAAAGCTCAGTAAATCAAAATAACGCTCAATCAGACTATCTGGCATCGACAGAATTTTTTGGTACATCGCGCCCGGTGTATCAAATACACCAATATAGTTGCCTAAAGATTTAGACATCTTATTGACGCCATCTAAACCTTCAAGAATCGGCACAGTAATACACACTTGTGATTCTTGACCATAACGACCTTGTAAGGTACGACCCATCAACAAGTTAAAAGTCTGGTCTGTTCCGCCTAATTCGACGTCTGCTTCAAGCGCAATCGAGTCATAGCCTTGTACCAATGGATAGAGGAACTCATGAATCGCAATCGGCTGATGGTTGTTATAGCGCTTGGTAAAGTCATCACGTTCTAACATACGCGATACAGTTTGCTGGCTTGCCAACTGAATTAAATCAGCAGCAGTTTTTTGGCTAAACCATTCTGAGTTAAAACGAACTTTGGTTTTATTTGGATCTAGGATTTTAAAAACTTGTTCTTGGTAGGTTTTTGCATTGGCAATGACCTGCTCTTGTGACAACGGCGGACGTGTCGCGCTCTTACCTGTTGGGTCACCAATCATTGCAGTATAGTCACCAATCAGGAAAGTAACTTCATGTCCCAAATCCTGAAAGGTTTTTAATTTATTGATCAGAACAGTATGTCCCAAGTGTAAATCAGGAGCCGTAGGGTCAAAGCCTGCTTTTACACGGAGTGGACGATTCTCTTTGAGTTTTTTAAGTAAATCTTCTTCAGAGATAATCTCGTGCGTGCCTCGTTGAATGAGAGCAAGCTGTTCTTCGGCTGGCAAGAAATTTGACATCACAAAACCTAAACACATCAGTTATTCAATTTGTGCGATATACTAACATTTTTTCAGCATCTTGCAGGATAAGTTGTATATGAGCGCAATCTATATTGGTGTAATGACAGGCACGAGCATGGATGGTGTTGATATTGTTGCAACTTCATTCGACCCTTTAACGCTGCATGCCACGCTAACCGTGCCTTTTGAGCTAGAATTACGTGATGAGTTAATGGCGTTGACGCTGCCTGATGACAATGAAATTGACCGTATGGGTAAAGCCGATGTCGCTTTGGCACAAATGATTGGGCACGGCATCAATGAATTGATCGAGAAAAATAATTTAGACCGCACTCAAATTAAAGCCATTGGTTCACATGGGCAAACTATTCGCCATCGTCCTGAACATGGTTTTACCTTGCAAATTGGTGATCCGAATATCATCACTGAAATCACTCAACTACCTGTGGTCTCAGATTTCCGTCGCCGCGATATGGCCGCAGGGGGGCAAGGTGCACCTTTAGTTCCTGCTTTCCATCAAGCCTTATTTCAGCATGACAGTATTCATCGTGTGATCCTGAATTTAGGTGGAATTGCCAATATCAGTATGCTGCCTGCAAACAATGCAGGCGGCGTTTATGGCTTTGATACAGGCCCTGCCAATATCTTGATGGATGGTTGGTGTCATCGCCATACCGGTCATCCTTATGATGAAAATGGCGACTGGGCGGCCTATGGTAATCCGATTCGCTCATTGCTAGATCGTTTGCAAAGCCACGAGTTTTTTGCCAAAGAACCTCCGAAGAGTACGGGTCGTGAAGACTTTAATCTGGAATGGCTAGATGAACAGCTCAGTGACTGGCGTAATGACCTCGGCTATGACGAGCTAGAAGACACACCAGAAAATGTTCAGGCAACCTTAATGAAGCTAACCACGCGCGCCATTAAGAAAGCCATTTATCGCAGTAAAGAGTCGATGCCGACAGGTGAAATCTATGTCTGTGGCGGTGGTGCGTATAATTCGCATTTACTTGAACAATTACGCTGGCGCTTGCGTAAACATAACTGGTCTGTACAAACCACAGATGCGCTGGGTTTAGCACCGACGTGGGTAGAAGCAACGGCGTTTGCATGGCTCGCGATGCGATTCGTGGAACAGTTGAGTGGAAACTTGCCTGCGGTCACAGGTGCATCAGGTGATCGTATTTTAGGGACTATCACCGCGGTATAAGCAATAAAAAAGCTTCTCAACTGGAGAAGCTTTTTTTTATGACAACAAGAATCTATTAAATCGAGAAAGATGAACCACAGCCACAAGTCGTGGTCGCATTCGGGTTTTGCACCACAAAACGTGAACCTTCCAGTCCTTCAAGATAATCAACTACTGAACCAACCAAATATTGATAGCTTAGTGAGTCCACAAGCATTTTAACATCGCCATTCATGAATTCGGCATCATCTTCATTCACACTTTCAGCAAAGTTAAAGCCGTAAGAGAAACCTGAACATCCGCCACCCGTTACATACACGCGTAACATAAGGTCGTTATTCCCTTCACTTTCGCGTAGTTGGCGAACTTTGTTGGCAGCATTATCTGACAATTCTAGAGCTTGGGCGTTCATGATGGATATTCCTCAGACTTCAATACGTCTTTAATAAATAAAAGACCCGATATTCAGTATAGCATACTCAATATCGGGTCTGTATTTGAAGTTTTAAAGTGCATTTACAAGATTATTTATAGTTCTCGTCTTGTAAGCCACATTCAAAATTCTTGGCATCTTCACGGCAACGGAATTGCCATAATAATTTCATCATACGCTTGTCATAAATCCCTTTTGCAGTCAGATTGATACGTGCTTCACGCATCAGTTTTTGATAGCCAGGCTTGTCCGCAGCAGGCACTTCCATCCAGTATTTTTGAGGAATATCTGCTTTCATTTTCCCTAGAATGCCAAAAGCACGTGGTAGTTGCGCCTTCACCCACTCACGAGATTTCTGCCCAAACCCTGTCGGGAATTTATCAGGATGAATAATCAGGTTACCTGTCACTTGCAAGATTGGATAATTCACAATCGCACCTTTGGTTCCTAAACCTTTATAAAGTTCCAACGGTTTAAATGCAGCCGCTGGCGCACCAATAATATCGACCTGTCCATTATTAAATTTGGCACCGAAGTTGGTAATATCTGAGCTAACCGCTTGTGCGCCGACTTGTGAAGCCATGATTTTTTGGGCTTCATCATAATCCAATACGGCGATTTTCTTGCCTGCTGCTTTGGCAACAGTATTGATATTACGGTCATTTACCAATAAGTAGGCATCGCCCACAGGAATCACCCCAACCACTTCATATTTGCCATTCACCATTGCTTTGGCAAAGGTTGGACTTGCCAAGCCCTGCATCACTTTCACAGCGAGTTTAAGGTCGGTAATCGCTCCAATTGCATCCAATGAACCTGTAAACTGGTTAAACTGACGTCCCCGCATGCCTGTGATACTGACCCCATCACACTTACCTGCTTTAAAGTCTTCCGCAATGACCGCCTCATTGGTGCCCACTTTAAGCTCAATATCTGCGCCCCAGTTTTTTGCAGCCAATTGATAGTCTTTCATTAAGGCATAGACATCACCGCTTTTCCCGACGATGTCGAATACACAAATCGTTTGTTTTGCTTGAGTCCCGGCAGATACCGCAGCGATACCTGTTGCAAGTATTAATGTTTTAAACCACTGCATTTTATTCTTCCTTTGCATCTATGCTGATTGTTGTTGCACCACACCCAAAATTTAAAATCACGCTACACCCTGATTCAGGTTTTCAAATGAATCTATGTTTTTATTCAGTCATGCTTAATCGTCCTGATTAAAACATATTTTCAATTTCTCAAGATTCCATTTGGTTTTTTCTATCATTACGATCTTTCAAACTAAACACAATGACTCAAATGACAGTGATAAAAAAACAAAAAGCCTAGAATAATCTAGGCTTTAAGTACACTTTGTGGCAATTAAGGATTATTCACCCGGTAATGCACATTCAAAGTTTGCTTTATCTACAGAACAACGTGCTTTCTTCAATACAGACATCATACCTGCATCGTAAATACCACGTTTGGTTAAGTCCATACGACCGTCACGTAACAGTTTTTGGTATTTTAAGTTGTCTTCAGCACTTAAGTTCATTTTGTATTTTGCTGGAATCTCTGACTCGTAACGCTTGATCATGGCAAATGCTTTTGGCAATTGTTTCACGAAGTAGTCACGAGATTTTTGACCAAAACCAGCAGGGAATTTTTCTGGACGAATCACAAGATCCGCAGTCACTTGTAGAACTGGGAAGTTAAACATTGCACCATTCGCGCCCAAACCTTTGCTTAACTCTAATGGTTTGTAAGCATAAGCAGGCGCACCAACCATATCGACCTGACCATTGTTGAATTTCGCAGCAAAGTTAGAAATATCAGAAAGGACCGCTTGTGCACCTACGCGTTGTACCATGATTTTTTGTGCGTCGTCATAACCCAATACCGCGAATTTTTTACCCGCTGCTTTTTCAATTGAGTTAATGCTCTTGTCACGTACGAAAATGTAAGCAGCACCTAGCGGAGAGATACCCGCTACTTCGTATTTGTTACCACCTAAATTGGTTGTCATTTTTGCAGCATTACGTGCATCAAGAACATAGGTAATTGCACGTTGTGCAACTGCATTGCTTGGTGCACCACCGAGCGAGTCAACAGAACCCGCAAATTTGTTATATGGACGAGCACGCATTGCTGTCATTGCTACAGCAGCACATTTACCCGCTTTAAAGTTATTATCCGCAACCTGTTCATCCGTGATCGCGAGAAGGTTTACATCTGCACCCCAGCCTTTCGCTGCGAGCGCCCAATCTTGCATCATTTTGTATGATTCGCCTGACTTTCCTAGTAAGTCAAATACACATACGTCAATTGCTGCTTGAGTAGAAGCAGATACACCTAGGATCGAAGTTGCTGCAAGAGCAAGTGCCATTTTTTTCATAGTTTTCATCCTTTCACAAACTTTATGTTTGTCTCCTTGTTCGAAGCAAATATTAATCATGTTTTTTGAAAAAAAATAGAGCTTCTACTCTATTTTTATACCCGTATTGTTTAGTTTTTGTCCTATTTTATCCATTTTGCTTATTTTCATAGACAAATTTATTATATCTGCTGATCATTATTTGTCTATTTATGTTTTTGTGTTGCTGCACTCCTTATTATTCACCACTCAAAGTACACTCAAAGTTAGTCCGCTCAACGGTACAGCGGGCACGTTTGAGTACATTCATCATACTCGCGTCATATACGCCTTGCTTGGTTAAATTCATACGCCCATCACGCAGCATTTTTTGATAACGGGTTTTATCTTCATTGGTCAGCGTAATTTTCTTCGCATTCATGCCCGCCTCTAAACGTTGCACCATGGCAAAGTTACTCGGCAGTTTATTGACGAACCATTTTCGGGATTGAGGACCGAAGCCTGCTGGGAATTTTTCTGGGCGAATAATCAGGTCACCAGTAATATTGACCACCGGAAAATTAAATAGCGCGCCATTGACCAGTCCCTTACTGATTTCCAAAGGTTTATAGGCATAGGCAGGTGCAGCAATGACATCGACTTGCCCACTATTAAACTTTTTCACAAAGTCTGAAATATCTGAGGGCACAGCGACCAAGTCGATACTTTCAACAATCGCTTTTTGTGCCTGATCATAATGTAAATAAGCGAATTTTTTGCCTTTGGCTTTTTCAATGGTGTCGATCTTTTTATCACGAACAAAAATGTAGGCCAGACCAACCTGAATAATGCCAGCAACTTCGAATTTTTCCCCATCCATTGTCGCAGTCAAACGATGCTGATTACGTTTATCCAGCACATAACTAATCGCTTTCTGTGCAATGGCATTACTGGTGACTGCACCGACGGCGTCAACAGAACCTGCAAATTTATTATATTTACGGGCCCGCATGGAGGTCATATAAACCCCATCACACTTGCCCGCATCGAAATCTTTTTCCGCTTTTTCTTCATCTTGATAAGGGATCAATTCAATGTCACCTTGCCAGGTTTTAGCAGCAAGCTTCCATTCTTCGACCAGCTTATAAGATTCCCCAGCCTTACCCAATAAATCAAATACGCAAATGTCCTGTTTTGCCTGTGCAGGCGTCGCCATGACAAATAGAGCCGTAGCACCCAATGCCCAAAGTCCTTTTTTCATCTTGTTTTCCCTTTCTACGCGATATTGCACAATTTTCCATCAGTGCCTGATCAATATAGTCAGCTTTCGGCTAAAAGCATAGTGCTTTTATATACATACGTCGGGTTTTCATCACTTTTAACACTATTGATCACAGTTTGACAATTTAAGCCAAATCCTTTCAAAGGGGCTATTAAACCCCTTCGTTCATCACAAGATGATGGATTCTGGTTATTCTCCGCCTAAGGTACATTCAAAATTAGTACGATCGACTGTACAGCGTGCCCGTTTGAGTACATTCATCATAGTGGCGTCGTAAATTCCACGTTTAGTCAGATCGATCCGTGCTTCACGCAAAATTTGCTGATAACGTGTTTTATCTTCCTGACTCAGATTGATTTTGTATTTGGCTGGTAATTCTGCTTCGATTCGCTGGATTAAAGCAAAATTGGTATTAAGACGATTGAGAAACCACTGTCGTGAGTTTTGCCCAAAATTGGTCGTGAACTTTTTAGGCCGAATAATCAGATCCATGGTCATGTTAACCGCAGGAAAAGTAATGATTGCACCGTCAGTACCTAAGCCTTTATAGATTTCCAGCGGTTTATACGCATAGGCTGGCGCTGCCATAATATCGGCCTGCCCTTGATTAAATTTCTTGGCAATATCCAAAATATCAGAAAGTACAGCTTGTCCACCAAGACTCCTGACCACAATTTTTTGGGCTTCGTCATAGCCCAAGACTGCAAACTTCTTGCCCCTGATTTGTTCAATAGTGTTCATTCTTTTGTCTTTAACAAAGATATAGGCCAGACCAATTTGCGAGATACCCGCTACTTCATAGCTTTGATTTGCGACCCGACTGATTAAACGGCGCTGATTACGCTTATCCAAAGCAAAACTAATCGCTTTTTGTGCTATGGCATAGCTTGGCACAGCGCCAATCGCATCTACCGAGCCTGCAAACTTGTTATAGGCACGTGCACGCATTGAGGTCATATACACACCCTCGCAGCGACCTTGTTCAAAATCATGTTCAGCCATCGCCTCATTTTGATAACTGACCAGATTGATTTCACCCTGCCATGCGCTTGCGACTAAGGCCCATTCTTCCATAGCCTTGTACGCTTCGCCTGATTTCCCCATCAAATCAAAAACACAAATTTTAGTTGCAGCACTGGCCTGTGTATTTACAGCCAGTATCAGCATTGCCCCCAATGCCAGAATTCCCTTCTTCATTGCCCCGTCCTAGTTGATTCTTTTTCATGTGATGTGTTGTTTTTCCTAGATTTTAAATCATAATCTGATTTTCATCACAAAAATAGAGTATTTACTCTACTTTGTGATAAGCGGGTGAAATGGTGAAGTCTGGCCTAATCTTCAATATAAAATTTGCATTCATGGGTGATCACCTTAAAATGCAGCTATCTATTCGCTATTTTGCATGCTCATGATCCAATTTGACCAAGTTTCATTACGCCGTGGTGGGCGCGTCCTGTTCCAAAAAGCCTCAATGCAGCTTCATCCTGGCTGGAAAATTGGTCTGACTGGCGTCAATGGAGCAGGTAAATCAACTTTATTTGCAGCATTTTTAGGTGAATTGGGCGCAGATGAAGGCAATTTAAGTCGTCCCGCAGTGTGGACAGTGGCACATATGGCGCAAGAAATTAAAGCGCTGGACATGCCTGCCATTGATTTTGTCCTCTCTGGAGATGAGGAATATTGGGATATTCAAGAAAAGCTCGCCCATCCTGATCAACTCAGTAATGATGAGTTAGCGCGTCTTCATGGTCGTTTTGATGAAATCCACGGCTATGCAGCCCCAGCCAAAGCGGCACAATTGATGGCTGGCTTAGGCTTTCTGGATCATCAAATCCGTTTAAACGTTGCCAGTTTCTCTGGTGGCTGGCGTATGCGCTTAAATCTGGCACGTACTTTGATGAGTCGTTCAGACTTGTTATTACTGGACGAACCGACCAACCACTTGGATTTAGATGCGATCTTGTGGTTAGAAGACTGGCTAAAAGCGTATGAAGGTACACTGGTTCTGATTTCGCATGACCGTGATTTCCTTGATGCAATTACCGATCATATACTGCATATCGAAAATCAGGAACTGACGCTATATACGGGCAACTATTCGACCTTTGAAACCACCCGTAGCGAACGTTTAGCACAACAACAACAAGCGTTTGAGAAACAGCAAGAAACACGTGCCCACCTACAAAAGTTTATTGATCGCTTTAAGGCCAAAGCGACCAAAGCCCGTCAGGCACAGAGCCGTATCAAGCAACTTGAACGCATGCAACAGCTTGCTCCTGCGCATGTCGATACACCATTTACCTTTAGTTTCCGTGAACCCACCAAAATGAGTTCACCGTTGCTTAGTTTAGATGCTGCGACTATTGGTTACGGCGATAAAATGATTGCCGAAAAGATTCGCCTGCAAATCACCCCAAGCTCTCGTATTGGTTTACTGGGAATGAACGGCGCAGGTAAATCAACACTGATCAAAACTTTGGTCGGGGATTTGCCTCTACTCGCTGGTGAACGTAAAGCTTCAGAACTACTCAATATTGGTTATTTTGCCCAGCACCAAATGGACGCATTGGATGCCAATGCCAGCCCAATGCTGCAATTGGCCCGTATTGCGGACAAAAAGATCAGTGAAGCTGCTTTACGCGCCTTTCTAGGTGGATTTGGCTTTAGCGGTGAACGTATGGACACCCCATGTGAAAGCTTCTCTGGTGGCGAACGCGCGCGTCTCGCATTGGCCTTAATCGTATGGCAACGTCCAAACGTGCTGATTCTGGATGAACCGACCAACCATTTAGATTTGGATATGCGCCATGCCTTGACCATGGCACTACAAGATTTTGAAGGTGCTGTGGTACTGGTGTCGCATGAACGTCAGTTAATTGCCAGTGTCTGTGATGATCTACTGCTCGTGCATGCAGGTAAATGCACAGAGTTTGAAGGTGATCTGCAAGACTATGCCAAATGGTTACGTGAAGCACGTCAGCAACAGATCAATGCACAAAATGCTGGACAACAACAAAGCGTGTCCACTCAAGCTCCAGCTGTGAAGATCGACAAAGAAGCTCAACGTAAAGAAGCCGCACGCCGCCGTGAAATGACACGTCCTATTCGTAAAAATATTGAAAAAATTGAAGCTCAAATCGAAAAGCTGCAACCTCGTCTGGCAGAAATCGAACAGGCGCTGGCAGATAGCACATTGTATGAAGCAAGCCGCAAAGATGACTTGATGAAGCTTATGAATGAACAAAATGAGCTAAAAGCGAAACTGGAACAATTTGAGGAACAGCTTTTAGAGCTGATGATGGAGCTGGAAGAACTCGAAAGCTCATTTGCTGAATAACATGAGTGATCCATATCTGTAACAAAAACAGGTATGGATCTCATCTTTTAAGGCCACTTCTCTCAATATAAAAAACGATTTTTATTAAACGTAAAAATATTGATCAGATACCTAAAAACACTATGAATATCATGAAAAATGTCATGAATCTGTCGATAATTTAAGATAAGGTAAAACTGGAATTTTCGTAGAAAATTGAGCTTTGGGTTCAGGCTCGATATACTCAGCTCCCATTGTTGTAATGTTATAACTGACGAATGAATCCTGAGGGTTAAATTCATTTCACATTTTTTTGTACTTTAATTTGGTGAGTACTCTATTTTGGATCATACAAACTGAATGAATTCTTTAGATTTTATTTTTAATTTTGAACATATTCTGCCCATTTTGGTTCAAGAATATGGTTTATGGATCTATTTTATCCTCTTCTTAATTATTTTTTCAGAAACAGCCTTTGTTTTCATGTTCTTCTTACCCGGTGATAGCTTATTGCTGACGGTAGGTGCATTGTGTTCTGTCGTTGAAATGATGCATCTTGGCTATATGATCAGCCTGCTGTTCTTTGCTGCAGCATTGGGTTATATGGTCAATTACCATATCGGCCGTCATTTTGGTGACCGCATTTTTAATGTGAAATCACGCTTCATCAAGCAGGAATATCTACAAAAAACCAATGTGTTTTTCCTAAAACATGGTGGAAAAACCATTTTATTGGCGCGTTTTATTCCTTTTGCACGTTCTTTTGCACCGTTGGCAGCAGGTTCGAGCAATATGAATTACACGCATTTTGTTGTGTATAACATTCTAGGGGCTTTACTCTGGATCAGCGTACTGGTGACAGCAGGTTACCTGTTTGGCCATGCCTTAATTCAGGTCAGTGATTTTGTAGAAAGTTAATCCCCTTTCAATACCATATTGTATGATCTAGCAGGAAAGTTCGTCTTTCCTGCTTTTTTTTAATCCATTTATTCTATGTCAGGTTTCACGTGGAACGTAAAAAACAATAGTAAATAATAATGAAAATAATTATCAATAAAAATAAAATCGGCTTGTAAAAATATAAATTATTCGGGGAAGCCATGATCCATTCAGCATGGAATAATCAGTTATGAAGCAAGCAATCACTTCAGCGAAGAAAACCAATTCACGCTGGTTCCGCATCAATTTATGGATTCACCGCTGGATCAGCTTATTGATTGTGCTCCCCTTTACGATTTTATCAATCACGGGAATCATTTTGATCTTTCATGAAGAAATCGATCATGCGCTTGGTGTGGAACCGACGGCGCTTCACTCCTCTTTACAACAACAGCGCCCACTGGCAGATTCATTAGCTACAGCACAAAATGCCTATCCTGATGAACACATTATCAGTACAGGCTACGATCCTGAGCATCATCCGGGTGTACTGCTGATCGGAATGGCAAAACCAGAACAGAGTTTTGAGCAAGCGCGTTGGCTATTTGCAGATATTGGTTCTGCAACGCTGATTCAGCAACCAAGTGAACGGGATACTTTAACGGGTTTCTTACTGGAACTGCATGCCAACTGGTTTTTAGGTTTTATTGGACAATTGATTGGTGCCTTGATTGCCTTTCTAGTGTTCTTATCACTAATTTCAGGGCTGGTAGTTTACGCCCCTTATGTGAAAAAATTCTTTTTTGGGATTATTCGAACAGGCAAAGGTCAGCGTTTATTACAACTCGATTTACATAACTTAATCGGTTCAGCGATACTCGGTTGGGCGTTGGTGGTGACCTTAACAGGCTTTTTACTCGGTTTTGGTACGGTTGCCATTGGTTTCTGGCAAATGACTGAACTGAAAGCTCTTCAAGACAAATATCATCATGTCAGTCCAATTAACCCGACACTGAGCATCGATGATATCTATGCTGCTGCACAAAAAGGTGAAGTCGGCTGGCATCCAACCACTGTGTTCTATCCTAAAACCGAATATTCGACTCAGGGACATTACATGGTATTGCTGCAAGGTGATGAAGGTCTAAACGAAAAAATGCTGAAGGTTGCCTTGGTCAATGCAGCCACAGGACAAGTCGATACTGTTGAAAAACTCCCTACCTATCTGAAAGCCATCTTGCTCTCTCAGCCTCTACATTTCGGTAATTACGGCGGTATGCCATTAAAGATTTTATGGAGCTTATGTACGCTTTTAAGTTTATTTATTACCCTGAATGGCGCTTGGCTATGGTGGGCAAAACGTCAGCAAAAAAGTTTAAAAGGAGCCAACAATGCAACTGTGGAATAAGACAGGTTTCTTATGGCTAATGGCCGTATGCAGTATTTTAGGGATTATTGGAATGCTGCTGATGGACGGTATTGCAGATATTATTTTTCTAATGATCACCCTGCTTCCAGTTTTAGTCGCAGGATGGAGAGCTTATCTTTTACAGCAACGCAAAAGATAAGCTCTTTTTACATGCTATTGATGCCTAGATTAATTAAGCATCAATATCTGCATTTAATGCATTTTCTTCAATGAAGGCACGACGTGGTTCGACATCATCGCCCATCAAGCATGAGAACATACGATCTGCTTCGATCGCATCATCAATGGTCACCTGTAACATATTACGGTTTTCAGGGTCCATCGTGGTTTCCCAAAGCTGTTCAGCGTTCATCTCACCCAGACCTTTATAGCGTTGGATCATCATACCGCGGCGCGAGTCTTGTAAAATGTGCTGCCACACTTGGTGGAAGCTGTTAACCTGAATACGGCGATCACCTTTTTGCAGATAAGCGCCATCTTCAAGCAAGCTGAACCAGCTCTTCGAGTTTTTCAGCAAACGTGCATATTCAGCAGAATTTAACAGACCAGCATCGAGTAAATACGAATGCGGTAAGTTATGCACATAGACCGTTACACGTGGCCAATAATGCGCTGATTTCTCACCTTGCGCATTTTCACGCTCAAACGCTTCCAAGCTAATTTCAGGACGCAAGCTCGGTTGTAACTTTTCAATTGCAACACGTAATTGCTCAGCCCATGATTCAACATAGTCGCGTTCATGGTTGTGATCTGCTTTGAATGCATCCAGCTCAAGTAAGCCATCCAGTAAACTTGCTGGATAACGTTGCGTTAAGCGCTGTAAACTCTTTTGCGATACCTGATAATCGGCAATCACACTTGCCAATGCTGAACCATTAATCGCAGGCGCTTCAGGGCTCACATGTAATGCAAGTTCATCAATCGCGTTTGAGATCAGGTAGGTTTCAAGTGCATCATTATCTTTGATGTACTGCTCTTGCTTGCCTTTCTTCAACTTATACAATGGTGGCTGTGCAATATAAATATATCCACGCTCAACCAATTCTGGCATTTGACGGAAGAAGAAGGTCAATAACAAAGTACGAATATGTGAACCATCCACGTCCGCATCGGTCATGATAATGATTTTGTGATAACGTAATTTGTCTGGGTTATATTCTTCACGTCCGATACCACAGCCCAAAGCGGTAATTAAAGTTCCTACTTCCTGACTGGAAATCATCTTGTCAAAGCGCGCACGTTCAACGTTCAGAATCTTACCTTTCAACGGTAAAATAGCCTGCATCTTACGGTTACGACCTTGTTTCGCACTACCGCCCGCAGAGTCACCCTCGACCAGATAAAGTTCAGACAATGCTGGATCTTTTTCCTGACAGTCTGCCAATTTACCTGGTAAACCAGCGATGTCTAAAGCGCTCTTACGACGTGTCATTTCACGTGCTTTACGAGCAGCATCACGCGCACGTGCTGCATCAATAATCTTGCCAGCGATCGATTTCGCCGCTTGCGGGTTTTCAAGCAAATAAGCTGAGAACTCTTTGTTCATCGCCTGCTCGACCGCAGGTTTCACTTCACTCGACACCAGTTTTTCTTTGGTTTGTGAAGAGAATTTTGGATCTGGTACTTTCACTGAAATGATGGCAGTTAAGCCTTCACGCGCATCATCACCAGTCACGGCAACTTTTTCTTTTTTCAGTAAACTTTCATTTTCCATGTAGCTGTTTAAGCCACGGGTCAATGCCGCACGGAAACCTGCAAGGTGAGTACCACCATCTTTTTGCGGAATATTGTTGGTAAAGCAACGAACATTCTCTTGATAGCTGTCATTCCACTGCAATGCCACTTCAACGCCAATGCCGTTGTCTGCATCTGTGGTGAAGTGGAAGATATCATTGAGATGGGTTTTACCTTCGTTAATATATTTAACGAACTCGGATAAACCACCTTCATAATCGTAAACGTGCTCAAGATTAACGCGCTCATCACGCAATACGATACGTACACCCGCATTCAGGAATGAAAGTTCTCTTAAACGACGTGCCAAGATATCAACACTGAAAATGGTTTGGCTAAAGGTTAATTCACTTGGCCAGAAACGAACCGTTGTACCTGATTGGTCAGTTTCGCCCACAACTTTCAATGGATATTGAGGATCACCATGTGCATATTCCTGCTCATGGATTTTACCTGCACGTTGAATGGTCAAATGCAATTTTTTAGAAAGCGCATTTACAACCGAAACACCTACACCGTGTAAACCGCCCGATACTTTATAGCTGTTGTCATCGAACTTACCGCCCGCGTGCAGAATGGTCAGAATAACTTCTGCCGCAGACACCCCTTCTTCAGGGTGAATATCGGTTGGAATACCACGACCATTATCAGACACACTGACTGACTCATCTTCATGAATCGTCACTAAGATCTCGTCACAATGACCCGCTAAAGCTTCATCGATGGCATTATCCACCACCTCAAACACCATGTGGTGCAAACCTGTACCGTCATCGGTGTCACCGATATACATGCCAGGACGTTTACGAACCGCGTCTAATCCACGTAATACTTTAATACTAGAGGAATCATAAGCCTTTTCATTTGTTTGTTCTGTTTGAGAGACTGATTGAGACTCTGAACTCATGGTTACTCCCTAGTAAATATCTAATCTATCCAAAGATGAGGAAATAAAATTATGGCGCAACAAGACTGACTTGGCCTTGGACAACGTGAAACAATTGAAAGGAAATCGACAAATCATGTAAGTGTTTTAATACCGACGTATGGTCTAAGGTCGTCATAAAAACCTGACTTCCTAACTGACTCAATCGCTCAATTAAACGTTGTTGTGCAGCTAAATCTAACTCTGCTGTCAGATCATCTAATAATACCACAGTTTCCTTGTTACTCGCATGCAGCATTGCAATTTGTGACAGTTTTAATGCCATGATTAACAACTTTTTTTGCCCACGCGATAACACGTCATCTGCATTGCCATACGGGGTTTTCAAGCGCAAATCTGCACGATGTGGACCATACTCGGTATAACGCCGTTCTTGGTCTCTTTGGTGCTGTTGAATCAGGTCTTGCAACAGACCTTGTTCAGTATGAAAACCAGCATGATATTCCAGTTCAATTTCAAGATTTGGCAAAAGTTGCTGCAAATCTTCCTGAAAAAACTGGTTCCATTGCTCCACGATACCGACCCGTTGTGAGTGCAAAATTTCGCCATAATCACTCAGCATTTTGTTCCACGGCTCTAAATCCGCCAGACTCAGGTTACGCCGTGTCTTTAACAAGCTATTACGCTGTTTTAATGCACGAGAATAGTACTGCCAAGCAAAATAGAACTCAGGTTCCACGTGGAACATCAACCAGTCCAGCAATTGCCGTCTTGGTTTGGCGCCATGATCAATAATATCGGTACTTTGCGGATCAATATGCTGTAAGGGCAAAAGTTTTGCCAGTTGCCCTTGAGTGGCAATGGTATCGCCATTGACCTTGATCAGTTGCTCACCCGAAGCCAGCTTTTGCATACCAATCCGTTCACTCGCCGACTGTGCGAATACAATCGCATCATCCGCCTCGTACTGAATGTAATGTTTTGGAATATGGGTGCGAAATGAGCGACCAGTGGCCAATAAATGAATGGATTCCAGAATCGATGTTTTTCCAGAACCATTAGACCCGTAAAAAATATTAAACGGTTGCAACTCATTGAGTGCAACCGCCTTTAGATTACGTACACGTTCGATATTTAAACGCGTGATTTGCATGCTTAAAAACTCAAATCATCAATGCCAATTACACACGCATCGGCATAACAACGTAAGTCTGGTCTGGATGCGCTGGATCTTGAACAAGTACCGACTGGTTTGCTTCAGTCATGCTCATTCTCACATCATCACCATCCAGCACACTCAATACATCAAGGATATATTGCGCATTGAATGACATTTCTAGTGGGGCATCCTGATATTGGATTGCAATATCTTCAACCGCTTCATCTTGCTCTGGGTTATTAGCACGGAGTTGCAACGAATCCTGATTAAAATTCAGGAACACGCCACGTAATTTCTCATTACTTAAAATCGCAACACGTTGTAAAGACTGTTTAAATACATCATGCGCAATAAAGACATGCTTATCACCACCTTTCGGGATAACACGGCGATAATCAGGGAATTTACCATCAATCAATTTGGTGGTGAAACGAACGGTAATATCACCCTGCTCTTTATCACGGCTTGGCGTATTAATCGTGACATTCAACAATTCACGACCAATTAACAAGGTAAGTTGCTCATCTTCAATGCTCAACAAACGCTGCAATTCACCCACTGCTTTACGAGGCACAATTGCCTGAATCGGTGCAGAAGCAGTTGATGACGCCAATACTTCACATAATGCTAAACGGTGACCGTCTGTTGTTACGGTACGTAATTGATTTTGATCAATTTCCAGCAATGTACCTGTCAAATAGAAACGTACATCCTGTACCGCCATTGCAAAGGCAGTTTTTTCAAATAAACGTTTTAATTCGCGCTGAGTCACCTGAACTTGTGTGCCTTGGCTATTTTCAGTAGTGAGTAAAGGGTAATCATCCGCTGGAAGCGTACCCAACACAAAGCGGCTGTTACCCGATTTTAAAATACAACGCTGATCTTCTGTAATTTGTAAGTCAATCAAGGCTGCTGTAGGAAGAGATTTACAAATTTCGACTAATTTACGTGCAGGAACGGTGGTCTCCCCCGCTTCCAGACAAGCACCTTCAGCTAACGTTGTGCTTGCAACCAGTTCAACTTCTAAATCAGAACCCGTAATAGTTAAGGCCTGTTGAGTGGTTTGAATTTTAACATTTGAAAGAATATTCAAAGTATGACGACGCTCTACAGCCCCGACTACATGTGATAAAACATTGAGTAAACTTTCTTTAGCGATTTTCAAACGCACGATTTTATTCCTCTTACAACAGAAGCCGATATGAATGTTAGCAGTGTACTATGCTGCACTTAAAAGCAGTTTGCAACCATGAAAATTGAGTCAGCCGAGATTATGCTCAGGCCTAACTTTGTAATAAACGAAGTAAGTTTTTATAATCTTCATTAAAAATCGGATCTTCTTCACGCAAGCTGACCACTTTTTCGCAGGCATGCATCACGGTACTGTGATCTCGCCCACCAAAGGCCATTCCGATTTCGGGAAAACTATCTCCCGTTAATTCACGCGCCAATCCCATCGCCAATTGACGTGGTCTTGCATAAATACGGGTACGTTTTGGCCCAATCAGTTCTTTTAACGGAATTCGGAAGTATTCACTCACCACACGCTGGATGTTTTCCACGCTAATGGTACGGGCACGGATCGCCAGAACGTCTTTTAATGACTCTCTCACCACATCCAGATCGATGGCGGTACCTTTAAATCGTGAAATTGCCACAACTTTGTTCAATGCACCTTCAAGTTCACGAACGTTTGCGACCACTTGTTGCGCAATAAACAAAGCACAGTTGCGAGGTAAATCTACACCACTATTTTCAGCTTTTTTCAGCAAAATTTCGATACGGGTTTCAATATCAGGCGGCTCAACACCAACTGAAAGTCCCCAAGAGAATCGAGAAACCAGACGTGGATCTAGTTCGGTGAGTTCTTTTGGATAACGGTCTGACGTTAAAATAATTTGCTTAGATTCATCTAGTAAAGCATTGAAAGTATAAAAGAATTCAACAAGACTTGCTTCTTTACCAGCAAGTAAATGAATATCATCGACCAAGAGTAAATCTAAAGAACGACAATTTTTCTTAAACTCTTCAACCTTACCTTTCTGTAATGAACTGACAAAGTCTTGTACAAAACTTTCCGAGGTCATATACATCACACGTGCATTGGGTTTGGCTTGTAACAGCGCATTCCCTACCGCTTGCATCAAATGTGTTTTACCCAAACCTGTTGGGCCATACAAAAATAAAGGATTGTGCTGAGATGCACCTAATTGGGTTAATACCTTACGACAAGTCTCAGCAGCCATCTGGTTAGAACGGCCTTCAACAAACAAAGAGAATGTAAATAACGGATTGAGTTGTCTTTTCTTCGGTATTTTAGTGACATTTTGACTGGGTTGAACCAAATCAGATTCTTTTTTGGCTTTAACAGGCACGGCGGTAACGGTCGGTGCACTACTTAAAGCTGCAGTTGTGGTTGCTGGTTGTTCGTTAGAAGACAAAATCGTACCTGGACGAGAGTCGACCAAAATCTCAACCTGACGTACGCGACCTTCAGACAGTTGTTCAGCAAGAATTGAAATCAATTCTAAATGGTTATCTTGAATATAACGTGTCCAATAAGGGTTCGGTGCGTATAAACGCATCACACCATCAACCTCTTCGGCAACTAAAGGACGAATCCACATCGCAAAGACGTTATCAGATAGCTCTTGTCGCAAGCGAGTTAAGCAGTCTGTCCAGAGCATGTGCATCCCCTATATATCCATTTTTAAATTCAAAAAATAAAAATCACCAGCCCCATCTTTCGAAGGGGTCGCCATTCTAACCAAGTTATCCACATCTGTCAGGCCAATTTATGGGACTTTTGCTGAAAAAGAAAGCAGTCGTTTATAAATTTAAATTCAAAACCACTTGTGTATAACTTTTTGCACAAGCTGTGGATAATTTTAACCCTTAAGTTATCCACAATCTATAAAATTGATAAAAACATGGTTATCCACAAAGTAACTATTTGTTTATTTATAGAAAAACGTCACTTTCCACAGAATAAATCCACCCTAATAAGAATAAATTTAAATTTTAAAATTTGAATTTACTTATAGAGTTCGACCAAATTGTGGATAAACGAGCATATCGAAATTTAAATTCAAAATCCAAGAATTAAATTTAAATTAGAACCTGAATTGTTGATAACTGTGGTATTAAGCTGTGAATATAGCTGAATGTTGATATAATATAAAGAGATAGCTTGTGTATATTTTTTGTTTTCAATAAAAGTACTTCTCTACGCGTAGGCGTATTGCTTCAAAACAGAACAAACAAAATGTAAAGTTTTTGATTTTTCATTGACAGCGTAAACATTGCACAATAAAATCGCGGACCTTTATAGAAAGATCATTTTGGAGTTTCGAAATGAAACGTACTTTCCAACCATCTGAATTAAAGCGTAAACGCGTTCATGGTTTCCGCGCTCGTATGGCTACTAAAGCAGGTCGTCAAGTTTTAGCTCGTCGTCGTGCAAAAGGTCGTCATAGCTTAACTGTTTAATACTGTTAAGCTGACCAGACTTGGGTGATGACACTTTACAGTTTCAGTACTGAATCTCGTATTCGTTGTGCTGCTGATTATAAAAGTGTATTTGATGGTGCGCTTTTTAAA
Organism: Acinetobacter sp. NRRL B-65365; assembly: GCF_001605865.1. NCBI lineage: Bacteria > Pseudomonadati > Pseudomonadota > Gammaproteobacteria > Moraxellales > Moraxellaceae > Acinetobacter > Acinetobacter sp. NRRL B-65365. The sequence goes on from NZ_LRPD01000016.1 coordinate 19,629, forward strand.
GTGCATCAGCCCCATTTCCTTTTTTTAGCAAAATTAACCGAACAGCCTAACAGCCGTTTGGGTATTGTCGTTGCTAAAAAAAAGGTACGTCGTGCTCATGAACGAAATCGAATAAAACGTCTTGCTCGGGAGAGCTTCCGTTTACATCAAGCGCAATTTAATGCTGATATCGATATTGTGGTGATGCCTAAAATAGGTATAGAAGCAATCTCAAATGAAGAATTACATCAACAATTAGATTTTGCTTGGCAAAAATTACAACGCTTAGCAAAGAAGCATTCCAAAGTCGTTGTGACATCCCTCCAAAATTAGAGATCTCCAATGGTACGTTTACTTCATTGGTTGATAAGATGTTACCAAATTGCAATTAGTCCATTATTGGGTCCTCGTTGTCGCTATATTCCCACTTGCTCGCAATATGCAATTGAAGCTTTACAAACGCATGGGGCGGTCAAAGGTGTATGGCTATCGACTAAGCGAATTTGCCGTTGTCATCCTTGGGGTGGTTCAGGCTATGATCCAGTCCCCCGCAAAGCACTTCGTTTTATTTCGTTTCATCAAATAGATTCTCAAATGCATCACGTTGCTGTACCCTTTCGTGATCGTTTATTCAAGCAAAATCTCTCTAATCATTTGGGATAATAGATATGCAACAATGGGCCAGATTTGCAATTCTTGGAGCCATGTTTGTTACCGCATATTTGCTTATTTTGGCTTGGCAAAAAGACTATGGTCATGCTGCACCAGCACCGCAACAACAAGCGGCGGTTGTCACTGCACATGATGTATCTGCAGATTTGCCAAATGCTCAAAATGCAACAGCGGCTTCAGACTTGCCACAAGCAAATGTGACTGCATCACAAACCACAGAAACACCATCTGTGAGTCAGCAACTGATTTCAGTACAAACTGATCTTTATCATCTTTGGATCAATCCTAAAGGTGGTGATATTGTTCGTATTGAATTGTTAAGCCATGATGAAAGCAAAGACAGCGATAAGCCGTTTGTCATGCTGGAAAGTGATGCGAAACGTACTTACGTCGCTCAATCTGGTTTAATTGGTTTAAATGGACCAGATAGCAGCCGTAGCGGACGCCCGATGTATGATGTTGAAAAAACAGCATATACGTTGGCAGATGCGAAGAGCGTTGCAGCAAAAGATGGTAAGACACATCAAGTGTTGACTGTGCCATTGGTATTTAAAACACCTGAAGGTGTGGAAGTGATCAAGTCGTTCACCTTCACGCAAGGTGATTACCCAATTACAGTGAAACATCAGGTTGTTAACCGTAGTCAGCAAAACTGGCAAGGCCAAATGTTTGGTCAGTTAAAGCGTGACAATTCTGATGATCCAGGTAAATCTTCTCAAGGTATCTTTACCCTTGGAACTTATCTGGGTGGCGCATGGGGTACGCCAGACGCGCATTATAACAAGTTGAAATTCAGCAATTTTAATGATGAAAAATTGAATGTTGAAGCCAAAGGCGGCTGGGTTGCCATGGTTCAGCATTATTTCGTCAGTGCCTGGATTCCTGGAAATCTAAAACTTACCCAAGCTGATGGTCAACCATATGTCGCTAAACTGGAATCGCGCCAGTCTGCTGATCATATGAATATCATGGGCTTCACCTCTCCAGTGATCAATGTACCTGCTGGTACGTCAATGGAAGTGGATGCACAACTTTATTCTGGTCCAAAAATTCAGTCCGAACTCAAAGATTTAGCTGCTGGTTTAAATCAAACTGTAGATTACGGTTGGTTATGGCCAATTGCAAAATTATTGTTCTTGGGCTTACAGTTCTTCCATAACATCATTGGAAACTGGGGTTGGTCAATTATCTTATTGACGATCTTGGTAAAATTGATTTTATGGCCACTTTCTTCAAAAAGTTATCGCTCAATGGCGAAAATGCGTGTGATTGCACCAGAAATGCAACGCATGAAAGAAGAATTTGGTGAAGACCGTATGCGTTTCTCTCAAGAAATGATGGCGTTATACAAACGTGAACAAGTCAATCCATTGTCTGGTTGCTTGCCGTTATTGTTACAAATGCCGATTTTCTTGGCCTTGTACTGGGTATTGATGGAATCGGTTGAACTTCGTCATGCGCCATGGTTAGGCTGGATTCAAGACTTATCAGCAATGGATCCATGGTTTATCTTGCCGTTGATCATGGGTGTGACCATGTTCGTTCAGCAAATGTTGAATCCACAACCTACTGATCCTATGCAGGCAAAAGTTTTCCGTATCATGCCAATCATGTTTACGGTATTCATGTTGTTCTTCCCTGCTGGTTTGGTGCTTTACTGGATCGTCAACAACAGTATTACCATTTTGCAACAATGGTTTATTAACAAAGGTGTCGAAAAAGACCGTCTCAACAAGGTTGAATCGAGTTCTTAAGTTCGAACTTTTACTGAATAAATCCGCTTAAGATGGTAATCTTAAGCGGATTTTTCTTTGTCTGTATTTAGGGTTCCTGTTTCATAACCCTTGTGTTTTTTAGGTGAATTTAAGATGCAACATCAAACCACAATTGCTGCGATTGCTACCCCATTAGGTCGTGGTGGTGTGGGCGTGATTCGACTTTCTGGCCCTAAAGCTTATGCCATTGCTGAACAGTTGACTCAGAAAAGTCTTCCTGCTGCCCGCATGGCAGGCTTCCGTCAGTTCTATGACGCGGATGGTTCAGTGATGGATGAAGGCATTGTGCTGTGTTTTCCAAATCCTCATTCGTTTACAGGTGAGGATGTGGTGGAATTACAGGGGCATGGTGGTCCAGTCATTCAGAATGCGTTATTAGCCCGTTTACTTGATCTGGGTGCAACGGCTGCCAAGGCGGGTGAGTTTTCCATGCGTGCCTTTGAAAATGGCAAGATGGATCTGGTGCAAGCCGAAGCGATCGCCGATTTGATTGATGCCACCTCACAGGCCGCAGCACGTTCAGCGGTTCGTTCATTACAGGGTGCCTTTTCAACCAAAATTAATACCGTTTTAGAAAAGCTGATTCACTTGCGTTTGCATGTTGAAGCTGCAATTGATTTTCCAGAAGAAGAAATTGATTTCCTTGCTGATGGCAAGATTTTAGCTTTGCTGGATGATGTACAGGATTCGGTTAAGGCCGTACAGCAGTCTGCACGTCAAGGACAGCTGTTACGTGAAGGTTTGCAGGTGGTCATCGCGGGTAAGCCTAATGCGGGAAAATCTAGCCTGTTAAACGCGCTGGCGGGCCATGAACGGGCTATTGTGACCGATATTGCGGGAACGACCCGCGATGTATTGCATGAAAAGATCAGTTTGAATGGCTTGCCGATTACCTTAACCGATACTGCTGGTTTACGTGAAACAGGCGATATCGTTGAGCAGGAAGGGATTCGTCGTGCGATTAAAGAAATTGAACAGGCCGATTTATTACTGCTGGTCTACGATTTAAACCAAGGCGATGAACCGTTACAGCTGGCGCGTGAATATTTTGCTGATCATCTTGAACCGAAACGTTTACTGCTGATTGGCAATAAATGCGATTTAACCGGTCAGGACGCGACTTTAAGTGATTATCAGGGCTTCCGTCATATCAGTGTCTCTGCCAAACAGGATATGGGTGTTCAGGCGCTCATAGATGCGATTACAGCCCATGCAGGCTTCCAGCCTGAGGAAGACACCTTTATTGCCAGAACACGCCATTTAGACGCAATGAAGCGCACTCAGCGCTATCTTGCAGAGGCACGTGAGCAACTTGTTGTGTTTAACGCAGGTGAACTGGTGGCAGAATCATTGCGTCTGGCACAAAATGCATTGGGTGAAATCACAGGTGATTTTAGTGCCGATGATTTGCTCGGCAAGATTTTTGGTTCGTTTTGTATTGGTAAATAATCAATTAAATCAAATATTCATGGCTTGGATTGGTGTGCAATCCAAGCCATTTTTTTATTCCTTCTCTTCAGCAGTTTGCTCTTCCTCAGCTTTTGGTTCTGCTACGACGTTTAATGCAGTCATCATGGCAACCGGTGCACCTTCCTGACGTGTGGATTTGAGTTTGATCTGTAAACGCAATTCATTGACTGAATCGGCGTTACGTAAAGCCTCGTCATAACTGATAGCACCTTCGTTGTAGAGATCGAATAAAGCTTGATCGAAGGTTTGCATCCCCAGCTCTCGCGATTTGCTCATAATCTCTTTGAGTGCGTGGAACTGGCCTTTTAAAATATTATCTGAAATCAATGGTGTATTGAGCAGAATTTCAATCGCCGCCCGGCGACCTTTGCCATCCTGTGTTCGTACCAAACGTTGAGAAATAATGCCTTTCATATTGGATGAAAGATCCATGAGTAACTGGTTACGACGTTCTTCTGGAAAGAAGTTGATAATCCGGTCGAGTGCCTGATTGGCATTGTTGGCATGTAAGGTCCCTAGACAAAGATGTCCTGTTTCCGCAAAAGCAATCGCATGTTCCATGGTCTCCGTATCACGGATTTCCCCAATCAGAATCACATCGGGCGCCTGACGTAAGGTATTTTTCAAGGCATGCTGCCATGAATGACAATCAACACCGACTTCACGATGGGTAATCATGGATTTTTTGTGTTTATGCACGTACTCAACCGGATCTTCAACGGTAATAATATGCCCCGCTGAGTTTTCATTGCGGTGATCAATCATGGCCGCCAAAGAGGTTGATTTGCCTGAGCCTGTACCACCGACAACCAGAACCAGACCACGTTTTTCCATAATCACATGTTTAAGCGATTCAGGCAGCTTTAGCTTCTGAAAGGTTGGAATTTCCGAGGTAATGGTACGAATGACCATGCCAATCTGTAGCTGTTGTTTAAACACATTGACACGAAAACGTGAAACATTGGGAACATTGATTGCAAAATTACATTCCCATTCATTTTCAAACTCTTGGCGCTGTTTTTCATTCATTAAGCTATACGCGAAGAGTTTGGTTTTATCGGCAGTGAGTTCCTGTTGCCCGAGTGGACGCATAAGTCCTTGTAATTTAATACTGGGTGGAAAATCTGCGGTGATAAATAAATCTGAACCGCCGTATTCCACTACTTTGGTCAGCATATGAAACATAAATGTTTTGGCTTCTTCGAGTAATTCTGCGCTATACATCAATCTACCTGAATCTGAATAATAAGATGGTTTGTTGCGATTTGATTTAAAAATTGCAATTAAAATAATGATCTATGTGGTTTTTTAAATATAAGCCAAGACCATTAAGCCTAAAAAACACCCCAAATGTTTGCTCAATAATTTCCACATTTCATCTCTTGCTTAGGAATTATTTCAAACATGGCTCGATTGATCTAGCAGGTTTTTAATTTAATGCTGCTATTTCAATGTGATGTGAAAAAAAATGTCAATTTCTTACTAAAAATGCAGCTCGCGAGCCGTGTAAATCTCGTTTTTCTCATATCAGGCATGTTCCACGTGAAACATCGCGCGTATCGGTTGAATTTTGGTTGTTGCTGAGTAAGCTGAGCTGTTTGCTGCTGCATTAGTCATTACAATAGCCGCTGATTTTTGTATTCGAGTGTTGGACATGTTAAAAAAAATTGGGATTTTCTCATTATTCAGTTGTGTTTCTGCCATGAGCTTTGCCAATGTAGAGACGTTAAAAAGCAATTTGAGTCAACAATATCCCAATATTCAGGTCACCAACATTCAACCGACTGCAATGAATGGTTTATACAGTGCCAGTCTGGATAATCAGATCATTTATCTGGATGAAAGTGCCCAACACATGTTTATCGGGTCAATGGTTCGCTTAAAAGACCAGAAAAATTTGACCAAGGATCTCGTGATTCAGCAAAACACGGTAGACTGGAAACAGTTGCCTTTCAAAGATGCCATTAAAACCGTCAAAGGCAATGGTAAGCGTCAATTGGCAGTATTCTCAGATCCAAACTGTTCTTATTGCAAGAAGTTAGAAGCAGAGATGGATAAGCTGAATGATGTAACGATTTATACCTTCATTTATCCGCTAAAAGCGCAATCGGTTGCTGTATCTAAATCAGTCTGGTGTGACGCCAATCAAGCCTATGCTTGGAAAAACCTGATCCAGAAGAATGTACAGCCACAAGCAAAAACCTGTGCGAATCCGATTGAGCGTAATTTGCAGCTTGGTCGAAAATTAGGTGTAGATGGAACCCCGACCCTGATTTTTGGAAATGGATTTAAAATGGTCGGTGCAAGAAGTGCTGAAGAAATTCAAATGATCTGGAAAGAACTCGATCTATAAATAAAAATGCCCAATCCATTGCGATAAATGAATTGGGCGCTTTAATTGAATACGTTTTAGCTTTTTTTGGTGACCAGATTGTAGATAAATAAAATAATGATGGCACCAACCACAGAGGCAATGAAACCAGCCGCCGAATTTTCACCATATAAGCCGAGTAAGCGACCGCCATAGGTTGCCAATAATGAACCCGCAATACCTAATAAGGTCGTTACGATGAAGCCTGCTTTATCTTCACCAGGATGTAAAGCACGTGCGATTAAACCAGCAAAAAAACCAACGACGATTGCCACAATTAGAGACCACATTGTCTTTCTCCTTGTTTTAAAAGTGATATTTCTTTCTATCCTGCTTGATTTGAGCTGACTTTGTCTGTAGTGGATTACTGAGTTATGTCGTATTTTTGTGCAAGCTTTGGGAGGATTTGATTAAAGTATCAATAAAAAAGCTGCTTTTCGCACTTGAGCCAAGATAAAGCAAATGAATACTTTATCCGAGCGCAAGATAAACATGGATCTATGCTATTCACCTATTCTGAGGTGTGAATAGCAAGATTTGATTAGATACCGATTTCACCAATGAATGGTAAGTGACGATATTTTTGATCAAAGTCGAGGCCATAGCCTACAATAAAGCGGTCTTCGACTTCAAAGCCCAGAAATTTTACATCTAAAGAAATTTCACGGCGTGAAGGCTTGCTCACTAAAGTACATAATTCAATTGAGTTTGGATTACGGGTTTTAAGCATTTCAACCACTTTGCTTAGCGTATTACCTGAGTCGATAATATCTTCGACCACAAGTACATCTTTACCGTGAATTTCGCCATCAAGGTCTTTTAAAATTTTGACATCACGAGAGGAAACGGTTCCACCACCATAACTAGACACGGTCATAAAATCGAGTTCATGTGGTTTGTCGATTGCACGGCATAAATCTGCCATAAAAATGACTGAACCACGTAATAAGCCGATCAGTACCAGTTCTTTATCACTTTGAGCATAGTGTGCATTGATTTTGTCGCCAAGTTCTTTAACTTTGGCTTGAATCTCTTCACTTGAAATCATAATGCGCATTGCAATGGTCATCGGTAGATTCCTAAAAACTTAAAAACGGGAAAATAAAAAAGGTGTTGACCTGCAACACCTCGAAATCTTGAGCTAATTTGGCAATTTTAAAACAAAATCACTTTTCATGCACCTTTTGATGACGAAGAAAGTGTTTCATTTTGAGCAGATGAGCTGTCACGTTTAAGTAGAACAGCACATCCAATCGCGATACATAGCCACCCAAGTCTTTGTTTGTTTAAAAATTTAGTTTTGGCTATAGGCTTTTTGTCCATAGATGTAAGTCGCCTCAATATTTCGGTCATCGCCCATGGTGAATAAAGCAAATAAGCTATCTTCAACCGATTTTGAACGTGACTGACGCAGTTGTTGTAATGCGGTTGGCTGGGTATTCAAGACCACGAAATCCGCTTCTTTACCGATGTTAAAGTTACCGAGTTTCTCATCCAGATCTAGTGCTTTCGCACCACCGAGTGTCGCGTGATACAGTGATTCAAAAGCAGAAAGTTTATCGCCTTGTAACTGTTGAACCTTGTACGCTTCATTCACGGTTTGCAACAGGCTAAATGAAGTCCCTGCCCCAACGTCAGTGCCTAAACCGACTTTTACTTGCTGTTCCCACGTCTTTTTCAACGGGAATAATCCACTGCCCAAGAACAGGTTTGAAGTCGGACAGAAGGCAATCGCAGAGTTGGTTTCATGCATACATTTCCATTCTGCATCTTCCAGATGTACGCAATGCGCAAATACAGAACGTTGACCAGTTAAGCCATAATGATGATAAATATCCAGATAACCGTCCTGCTCAGGGTATAGATCTTTTACCCATGCGATTTCATCTTTGTTTTCACTTAAATGGGTATGCACATAAACATCAGGATATTGCGCTTTGAGCTGCCCTGCTTTTTCCAGTTGTTCTGGTGTAGACGTTGGCGCAAAACGTGGCGTAATCGCGTATAAAGCACGCCCCTGTCCATGCCACTTCTCAATCAGGGCTTTAGAATCATCATAGGCGCTCTCTGCGGTATCACACAGCGCTTCTGGTGCATGACGATCCATCATCACCTTACCTGCGATTAAACGCATCTGGTGCTGTGCTGCGGCTTCAAATAAAGCATCCACAGATTCAGGATGTACCGTACAGAACACCAATGCAGTGGTGGTACCGTTTTTAAGCAATTCATTGACAAAAAACTTGGCTATGTCTTGGGCATAAGCTTTGTCTTTAAACTGAATTTCAGTCGGGAACGTATAGGTATTGAGCCAGCTTAATAATTGTTCGCCGTAGGCACCGACCATTTCGGTTTGTGGGAAATGGATATGTGTATCGATCATGCCCGGGATGATCAATTGTTCTGGATAATGCTGAATTTCAACGTTTGCAGGAAGATGGGCTTGAGCGTCGTTCCACGTGCCAAACCAGCGAATTTTACCTTGTTCAGTGATCATTACGCCGTCTTCGATATAACGGACTTGATCGGCAATTTCAGTGGCTTGAGAAACGGTCTTTTGAATATCTAAGAAGCGACCACGAATCACCGTGGTTGGAGTAGCCAAAGTCATAACAACCTACAATTTTACTTTTTTCGGTTGATTGTACCTGATTTTGCCAAATTTACTGGATTATTCGGCTAATTAACGTGCTTAAAAGGTATATAAATGTGACTTATACACCGCTCTTCCTCATTTTAGAGGGTGGGATCATGGGATAGATGAAGTGTAAAAAAATAAGAGATTGGAACTGTGATTAAACAGGACAATCAATGACTCCCCTTGCCCGCACGATTGATTTATTTCCCTAATAAAAAAAGCCTGCAATGCAGGCCCTTTTTATATTCCATGTGTTATTGCGCTTGACGCTTATTGTGACGTAACGATAGATAAGCGGTAATGCTTAATACCAGAACAATAAAGCCTAACGAGATCCAGATTGGCATATGGAACACATCGAGCAATAACATTTTTGCACCAATGAACAATAAGATGATGCCCAAGCCATACGGTAAATAATGCATTTTCGATGCAGCACCTGCCAATAAGAAGAACATCGCACGTAAACCCAAAATCGCCATCAAGTTTGCAGTTAAAACAATGAACGGATCACTGGTCACGGCGAAAATTGCAGGAATGGAATCCACCGCGAAGATCACGTCAGATGCTTCAACCAAAATCAAAACTAAAAATAAAGGCGTTGCCCATAACACACCATTCTGGCGAACGAAGAAATTGTTGCCTTCAAGCTGTGGCGTGATACGCATATGTTTGCGTAACCATTTTAGTAACTTGATATCTTCAATATTGGTGTCTTCTTCATCCTGACCTTTCAGGAATTTAAAGCCTGTGTAGACCAGGAAGGCACCGAAGATATACAGCACCCAAGAGAACTCTTGCACAAACCACGCACCAATAAAGATAAAAATGGTTCTGAGCACGATTGCGCCGAGTACGCCGTAAAGCAGGATTTTACGTTGATATGCAGATGGAATCGCAAAAGCTGCGAAAATCATCAGCCAGACAAAGACGTTATCAATTGCCAGCGATTTTTCCAGTAGATAACCTGCGAAGTATTCCATGGTTTTCTGGTTTGCAATGGTTGCACCTACGGTTTGCTGTAGATAAAACCATAATCCACCACCAAAAATCACTGCAACACTGACCCAGGCAATACTCCAGTAGGCTGCCTGTCTGATTGGCACGTCCTGATTTTGTTTTTGTTTAAAGCCTAAAAAGTCGACCAGTAGCATCACGGTAACGAGACCGAAGAATGCGACATAGAGCCATAAATTACCGATAGTTTCCATCACAACTCCCTATCTGGCAAATGGACATAAAAAAACCTCGACCAGTTGCCAGATGAATTAATACATCTGTTTCAACATGATCAAGGTCTTGCCTACACCACGATGGATTGTGATGCTCAGAGTCCGACTTTTTGCAAAGTGTAATGACGAAGCTCTGACACCTAAGGCATTCAGCGCTTAGGTCTGGAGGAGGCTACTCCCCTTGTCAACATATTCTGTATGGATATTCATATCCAAATATGCGTATAGAATTACATACTTTTAAATAATGTGCAAATATTCATCAGCAACGATGATCTAAAAAATTTTCAGGATTTCCGTCCGTAAAAATTGATGGCGTGGGTTATGTTTCACGTTTTCATGCCAATACATGCCCATATTGATTTGAGGCAGCTCGATTGGCAAAGGATGGATGTGTAAAGCTTTGGAATAATGCAAATGTTTGAGGATGCTTTGCGGAATGGTCAGAATGGCGTTGGGATAATGATTCAGTATCTGTAACGCCGTTGCATAGTGCTGGCAGCGTAGGAAAATCTGGCGAGATAATTGCTGCCGATTAAGATAAATATCCTCGAGCAGAATCCCAGTACGCCGTGAAGACACCCCAATATGCGGTGAAGACAAATACAACGATAAATCCATATTTTCCTGCTGGGTACACACCACAAAATGGTCTTCAATCAGATTTTCAAACTGTAAGCTGGTCTGATACGGTTGCACCAGATCAATGACAAAATCAATCTGTTGAGCAGAAAGATCCGCCAGCATGTTTTTACGATCCAGTTTGGAGCTCAGGAACTGGATGTCCAGATTCAGTTGCGCAAAATGATGCACCAACTGCGGAAAAATAATCGGCTCAATTTCGTCATGAATGGCGATCTTTAAGCTCTGCAACATGTCAGGCACAAAGTCCTGTTGCGGCACGGCAATACTTTGTATGGTTAATAATGCGGTTTGAATCGGCTGGTAAATTTGCTCAGCATACGGTGTAGGCAGCATTTTTTGACCGCTGCGCACGAATAACTCATCACCAAGCTGGCTACGCAAGCGCTGCAAGGCATGACTCACCGCAGACTGGCTGATACACAGCAATTGTGCCGCTTTAGAAATGCTCTTCTGTTCAAAAATCGCAATAAAAAGCGGATATAAATTAATATCAATACGATGAAAATGTCCCACTTCCAGCGGGTTACTATTATGAATCTGATTCATAGTTTTGAATAAAATAAAATCATTTCATTCATAATAAATTTTCGCTTATGGTGATGTAAAGCAGCGAATCAGCTTTCGCCAAATTTTATATTGAGGGAGAAAAGGATGTTTGCATTATCAGCGCGTGCGCAGGATTTTATTGCACGAACGCAAGCGTTTATCCAACAAGAAATTGAACCCGTTGAAAAAACATTCTGGGATGAGGTACATCGCCTCAATGTCGATGGTGACTGGACCAAATGGCAATGGCCTGAACAATTACAACAATTGAAAGATAAGGCAAAAGCAGCGGGCTTATGGAACATGTTCTTACCTGATGCTGAGCTAGGCGCGGGTTTATCGGTTCAGGAATATGCACACATTGCTGAACTGACTGGACGTAGCCTGCTTGCTCCAACGGTATTCAACTGTAATGCACCCGATAGCGGCAATATGGAAGTGTTGTGGCGCTATGGTAGCGATGCGCAAAAACAGCAATGGCTACAACCTCTACTCAATGGTGAGATTCGTTCAGTTTTTTGTATGACCGAGCCTGCGGTAGCATCCAGCGATGCAACCAATATGCAGGCGACTGCAGTGGTAGAGGGTGATGAAATTGTCTTGAATGGACGCAAATGGTGGTCATCAGGTTTAGGCGATCCGAATGCCAAAATCATTATTTTTATGGCTTATACGCCTGACCCAGGCAAAGACCGTCATCACCAGCATTCTATGGTGCTGGTACCGGTCAATACCGCAGGTGTGACTATTGAACGTATGTTGCCTGTGTTTGGCGATTACGATGCACCACATGGGCATGGACAGGTCAGTTTTGACAATGTTCGCGTGCCTGTCAGCAACTTCATTGGTGGTGCAGGACAAGGCTTTGAAATTGCGCAAGGCCGTTTAGGCCCTGGGCGTATTCATCATTGTATGCGCTGTGTTGGCGCGGCAGAGAAAGCGCTGGAACTGATGATTGACCGTGGCATGTCGCGTAAGGCATTTGGCAAAGAACTACTCAAGCTGGGTGGGAATCTGGAACGCGTTGCCGATGCGCGTGTGCAGATCGATCAGGCGCGTTTATTGACCTTATACGCCGCCTATAAGATGGATACGCAAGGCAATATGGCGGCGTTAACTGAAATTTCCGCCATTAAAGTGGTTGCGCCAACCGTCTTGCAAAATGTGGTGGATATGGCGATTCAGATCCACGGCGGCGAAGGGGTTTCCCGTGATACACCGTTAACGGCTTTCTTTACTCAGGCGCGAAGTTTACGTTTGGCCGATGGACCTGATGAAGTCCATAAAGGCATGATTGCTAAATTAGAACTCAAAAAACGTGGCTATGGTCGTGGATAAGGATAAAAGCAAATGGCAGTAATTGATATTGGTGGTCAGGTTCGTCACGGTGAGGAACTGGACATTGCAGCGGTTGAAACATGGTTAAAAAATCAGGGTGTGAATTTGCAAGGACAGGCAAAAGTCACCCAATATTCAGGTGGCGCATCTAACTGGACTTACCGTTTAGCGTATGACAATGCTGATCTGATCCTACGCCGTCCACCGAAAGGCACCAAGGCCAAATCAGCGCACGATATGGCACGTGAATACAATGTGCAGAAGTATCTCGCACCATTCTACCCTGTACTGCCTGAAATGATCGCGCTGTGTCAGGATGATAGCGTGATTGGCTGTGATTTTTATGTGATGAAGCGGATTGAAGGCATTATTCCACGTGCCAATTTACCCAAAGAATTACAGCTGGATGAACAGCAAGTCCAGCAACTGTGCCTGAATGTTCTGGATAAACTGATTGAACTGCATCAAGTGCCTTATCAAGGTACAGAGCTGGAAAAACTAGGCAAAGGTGAAGGATATTGCCGCCGTCAGGTCGAAGGTTGGGATGCACGTTATAGCAAAGCTTTGACACCGAATGTACCTGATTTCACGTTTGTGCGTGAATGGTTGCAACGACATATTCCTGCGGATTCAAAAACCTGTGTGATTCATAATGACTGGCGTTTTGATAATGTCATTTTAGATCCACAACAACCCACTCAAGTGATTGGGGTACTGGACTGGGAAATGGCAACGCTCGGTGATCCATTAATGGATCTGGGCAGCGCCCTCGCCTACTGGATTCAGGAAGATGACGATGCATTGATGAAATCCAGTCGCCGTCAACCAACCAATCTGAAAGGCATGCTGACACGTCAGCAAGTGGTGGATTATTATCTGGAAAAAACAGGTTTAAAGCCTGATAACTGGGCATTTTATGAAGTATTTGGTTTATTCCGTTTAGCCGTGATCGCGCAGCAAATCTATTACCGTTATTACCATCAGCAAACCGATAATCCAGCCTTTAAAGATTTCTGGATCCTGATTCATGCCCTGCATATTCGTGCCCTAAAATTGATTGCACAAGAAGATACACAAGCCCAGCAATTAATTCCTGAATATGGCGCAAAATTGAAGGAAATTTTAAAAGGATGAGCACAATTTATCTGGTGCGACATGGGCAGGCCTCCTTTGGAGCAGCTAGCTATGACCTGCTCTCTGCAAAAGGTGAGCAACAGGCACTAGCGGCGGGTGAGTTTCTTAATAAAACTTTGAAATCTTCACCCTTGGTGGTGGCGGGTTCAATGCAGCGTCATCAACAAACGGCGCAACTCGCTTTAGCGCAAGGTTTTGCAGATGTATCAATTCAAACTGAATCCAGCTGGAATGAGTTTGATCATCAACATGTGTTTTCTCAATATGAACCACGCTTTAATCAGCCTGAATTACTCAAGCAGGATGTCGCACAAGTTGAAAACCCACGTGCCTATCTGGCGAAAATCTTTGATGGGGCGATTGAGCGCTGGATTGGAGAGCAATATGACCATGAGTATCATGAAACATGGTTAGGTTTCCAAAGCCGTGTAGAAAGCGCTTTGCACGACCTATGTCAGCAGCTTGATGCGACACAACAGCGTCAGGCGGTTGTATTCAGCTCTGGTGGTGTCATTTCAGTGGCAGTTGGCAAGGTCCTGGGTTTAGATGCGAAACAGATCTTTGCGCTGAACTGGTCGATTGCCAATGCCAGTATTAGCACGCTGCGTTGGGTAGATGGGCGTTTGCAATTACTGAGTTTTAATGAACATCATTATTTAAAAACACATGATGCAGAACTTCTCACATGGATTTAAACAAGAATAGGTGGCGGAAATGGCAAGAACAATTTTAATTACAGGTGCAAGTTCGGGTTTAGGCGCAGGTATGGCGCGTGAATTTGCAGCCAAAGGCTACAATCTGGCGCTTTGTGCACGACGTTTAGAGCGTCTGCAAGCGTTACAACAGGAGTTGCAAAGCCAGTTCTCAGTTCAGGTCAAAATCAAGACCCTTGATGTGACCCATTATGATGATGTGTTTACGGTGTTTAAAGCTTTTCAGCAAGAATTTGGCAGCATTGACCGTATTATTGTCAATGCCGGTGTCGGTGATGGCCGCCGTATTGGCAAAGGGCATTTTGAGGTGAATCGGGCTACGGCGGAAACCAATTTTATTTCTGCCTTGGCGCAATGCGAAGCGGCAGTTGAAATTTTTAGAGCACAAAACAAAGGGCATTTGGTGGTGATTTCCTCCATGAGTGCGATGCGTGGTTTACCGAAGCATTTGTCGACTTATGCGGCCAGTAAAGCAGCGGTGGCGCATTTGGCAGAGGGCATTCGTGCGGAGTTGTTGGGCACACCAATTAAAGTTTCGACGATTTTCCCTGGTTATATTCGCACTGAATTGAATGAAGGTGCTAAGAAACTGCCTTTTGAAGTGGATGAGAAAACAGGAAGTCGGGCGTTGGTGAAGGCGATTGAGAAAGAGCCTGTGAAGGCGTATGTGCCGCAGTGGCCTTGGTTGCCAATGGGCATAGCAATGAAGATTTTGCCGTTAAAATTGGTGAATAAACTGAGTTGATTACAATTTAAAAATGGATGGAAAATATCTCTATTTGGCAAGTTTTCACAGCCTCATATAGGCTGAATAGTCGACTTGTTTGGGTATAGGCGTTTCCTTACTTTTCAAAGATGAAAAGTAACAAAAATCTTTTGTTGGACTGATGGTATATCCCTATACCACAGTCCAACGGGCGGCATCCATGCCGCCGTCACAATAGTAAATATCAGCAAGAAATTAATTTAATCTGAGTTCGACAAGAAAGATGATACGCGTAAACGTCATCTGCAACCTGAGCTAACTAAAGCGTTTAAAGCTTTGAGTTAGCGCAAGACAAACAAAGTGCGTAGTTTGTTGCTCAAGCATAGCTTTCACCTTACGGTACGGCAAAGATTATTAATCTTTGCTATTCGCCCCTCAGGTTTTGCCTACTTTTCCCGAAAGAAAAGTAGGGCGAGCCGCAGGCTGATCCAGAAATTAGATAAGAACTTGCAAGACTCCGTTAAGACAATAGTTTTTCAGAAAGTGTTGACTTTAATTACGACAAAGCCGTAATCAACTTTTGGTGTAAACCACCAAAACCACCATTCGACATGATCACCACAGCATCCCCCTCACCTGCTTCATTGACCACGCGGGCAATGATGTCATCCAGTGAGCGGCTGACTTCTGCCTTGTTTGATGACGCTGCAATGATAGGTTGTAAATCCCAATCCAGACCTTCAGGTTGATACCAGATTACTTCATCCGCTAAACGGGCTGAATGTGCCAGACCATCTTTATGGCTGCCCATACGCATGGTATTTGAACGTGGCTCAATGATCGCCCAAAGTTTACGTTCACCTAAGCGTTTACGCGCGCCGTCTAGTGTCGTTTCAATTGCAGTTGGATGATGGGCAAAGTCATCATAAACTTCGATACCACGAACCGTACCTAACAGCTCCATACGGCGTTTTACCCCACCGAAGTTGGAGAGTGCTTCACACGCCTGTTCAAGGCTAACACCCACGTGCTGTGCAGCAGCAATGGTCGCTAAGGCATTGGCAACGCTGTGCTGCCCTGTCATGTTCCATTTCACTTCACCGACCACGTTGCCCTGTTCAAGCACTTTAAAGTGGCTACCATCCGCACTGATCAATTCGGCAGATAACGCGGCTTGCGCATTTGGCTCTAGACTGGTACGAATCACTGGTGTCCAGCAGCCCTGCTCCAACACTTCATCAATATTGGTTTCAGTAATTGGCGCAATAATACGACCTTCACTTGGAATGGTGCGGACTAAATGGTGGAACTGCTTTTGAATCGCAGCAAGATCATCGAAAATGTCAGCGTGGTCAAATTCAAGATTGTTTAAAATCGCGGTTTTAGGATGATAATGAACGAATTTAGAACGTTTATCGAAGAATGCCGAATCATATTCATCAGCTTCGACACAGAAATATTGACCACCACCTAAACGTGCGCTTTCGCTAAAACCAAGTGGTACGCCACCGATCAAGAAACCCGGATTTAAACCTGCTTGATCTAGTACCCAAGCCAACATGGTTGTGGTGGTAGTTTTACCATGTGTACCTGCGACACCGAGCACATGTTTGCCTTGGAGTACATGGTCTGCCAGAAATTGTGGGCCAGAAATATAAGGGAGACCTTCATTCAGCATGTATTCAATCGCATCAATGCCACGTTTCATGGCATTGCCGACGATCACAAGATCAGGATGCGGCTGTAAATGGCTACGGTCGTAGCCCTGCATAAGCTCAATACCCGCATTTTCGAGTTGAGTTGACATTGGTGGATAAACATTGGCATCTGAACCTGTGACTTTATGTCCTAAATCTCGTGCTAATAGAGCCAAAGACCCCATAAATGTGCCACAAATACCCAAAATATGCAGATGCATAACGCGCCTTCTCCACTGCTTTTCATACAGCACTGATATCGTATGTATGATTGTCGTTATCAATAAAAATCAAACGCAACGATATCAAGGCTTGCATGGAAAAGATAGTCAAAATTCGTTGTTGTTGTTTAGTTCTAATTGCACAGATGAATGCTAAAATTTCAGGGTTTTTGCAAGCATATCTTCTCTGCTATTCACCCTTGATCTGGATACAAGCACATTATGTTGAGCCCTACTCTTTTAGCGTTATGTTTGTTGATTATTTCCAACTGTTTTATGACATTGGCATGGTATGGGCATCTGAAAATCCTGCATGATGCGCCGATCTGGCAGGCGATCCTGTTTAGCTGGTGTATTGCCCTGCTGGAATACAGTTTTATGATTCCTGCTACCAAGTTGCTCAACCAGCATGGCTGGAGTCTGGGTGAAATGAAAATTACTCAGGAAGTTGTGACATTAATGGTGTTTGTGCCCTTTATGATTTTTGTGTTTAAACAGCCTTTTAAGCTGGACTATATCTGGGCAATGCTGTGTTTAATGGGCTGTGTCTATTTTGTATTTCGAAATCAGAGCTAATTTTTCGTGAATTAGTTCACGCGTTCTTTTGTTGGGGATGCTTGAAAAAACCGCTATAATATTTGCCAATTTACTCCTTCGTGCTTGGCGTAAGTCGAGATACTTCTCTATTTTTATCATGTTTTGGAAAAGCCAATGAATGCGGTCGCAACAGATAGCCAACCTTTAGTCGGAATTATCATGGGTTCTCAATCGGATTGGGCAACACTTGAACATACCGCTAACATGCTCAAACAATTGGGTGTTCCTTTTGAAGCTGAAGTGGTTTCTGCGCATCGTACCCCAGATCGTCTGTTTGAATATGCTGAAACAGCACGTGATCGTGGTATTCAGGTGATTATTGCGGGTGCTGGTGGTGCTGCGCATTTACCAGGGATGTGTGCGGCTAAAACTGATTTACCAGTATTGGGTGTACCGGTTAAATCATCGATTTTAAATGGTGTAGATTCATTGCTTTCAATCGTGCAAATGCCAGCAGGTATTGCGGTAGGTACTTTGGCGATTGGTCAGGCTGGTGCAACCAATGCAGCGATTATGGCAGCACAGATTTTAGGTTTAACCCGTCCAGACATCGCTAAAAATGTGGCGGACTTCCGTACTGCACAAACAGAAAAAGTATCGAGCAATAACATTCCTGGTCATGAATGAGGATAAGCAAAGCAACGCTTTGCCCGAATGCAAGACAAGGACTTTGTCCGAGTAAGAGGATAAGCAAACTTAAAGCATTGCTTTAAGGCTTTGCCCTGAGGAGCATAAGCTCCGTAAGAAGACGAGTAAGAATGTTGTTTTAAGGCTTTGCCTGAGCAAAAGAGTTATAGATATGAATAAAACCATTGGCATTTTTGGTGGTGGACAGCTTGGCCGCATGATGGCGCAAGCGGCATTGCCACTTAATATTCAATGCACCTTCTTTGAAGCGGAAACGGATTGCCCTGCTGCGATTCTGGGCCCTGTTTTCTCGAGTCAGTCTGCACAGGGGTTACAGGATTTCATTGCCAGCGCAGATGTATTTAGTCTTGAATTCGAAAATACGCCTGTTGCGGATGTGGATGTTTTAACTCAAAGCAAAACCCTGCACCCTCCTCGCCTTGCATTAGCAACTGCACAAAACCGCTTGGCTGAGAAAAGTTTGTTTGATGAGTTAAACATTCCTGTTGCGCCGTATCGTGCTGTGGATAGTTTAGAGAGCTTAAAACAGGCGGTTGCTGACCTTGGTTTACCGATTGTCTTAAAAACCGTGACAGGTGGATATGATGGCAAAGGTCAGTTCGTATTACGCACTGAAGATCAAATTGACACGGCTTGGGCTGAACTTGGCCCTGCAAAAAGCCTGATCGCTGAAAGCTTTGTTAAATTTAGCCGTGAAGTCTCAATTATTGCGGTACGTGGACAAAACGGTGATGTGAAAACTTGGGCACTGGCAGAAAATCATCATCATAACGGCATCTTGTCACATTCAATTGTGCCTGCACCGAATAGCGTTGATTTACAGCCTATTGCACAAGACTATATTACCCGTTTGTTGAACCACTTAAATTATGTGGGTGTGCTCACGCTTGAACTGTTTGTGACTGAACAAGGCCTCTATGCCAATGAAATGGCATGTCGTGTGCATAATTCAGGTCACTGGTCGATTGAAGGTGCGATTTGTTCGCAATTTGAGAACCATATTCGTGCTGTTGCTGGTTTACCTTTGGGCTCAACTGACGTTATTCGTCCAACGGTGATGATCAATATTATTGGTCAACATCCAAAATCTGAAGAGGTTTTGGCGCTGAACGGTGCACATCTACATCTCTATAATAAGTCTGAGCGTACAGGTCGTAAGCTGGGGCATATTACCTTGATGCCGAATAATTCGGATGATTTAACCGGTTTATGCCGTCAATTGGCTCAAATTTTACCTGTACCACTGGCATTAACCGCAGATATGAAGCTCTAAACTTATCCACAATAGCTAAAAAAAGCGATCTTCGGATCGCTTTTTTCATTCTATGCCACTTTTAAATTTAAAAAATAAACATGAGGGTGCTGTGGATAAATTATTTTTGGTATTTTGAATTTAAAATTGCGTCGTTTATTTGAATTTAAATAAAAGTGGATAAGTTATTTTGCGTTTTAAATTCAAAATTGAGATCTTGTTTTAAATTTAAAAATTAAGGTAATACTGGGTTTTTAAATTTAAATCATGGGCTGTGGATATCTATTTTCCATGAAATAATGCTATAAAAAATAAAAGTTTATCGTTTTTTGGTGTTTTATTTGAATCACTCACTGTTTAACTTGAAGAAATGAATTTAAAAGTGGATAAGTTTTTTAAATTTAAACTGTCGAGTTATCCAGTATTGTGTTTTTGAATTTAAATTGGACTTGTTGATAACTTTTAAATTTAAAATAAAGCCAGAATTATGAATTTAAAAGCAGTGTTTTAAATTTAAAAACTGAGAAATGAATTCAAAGTTACGTTTCCAAACTATACATCTTCATATAGCGTGTTAAGGTGGAGAGGAAATTTAAATTCAAAAGTTTTGGTTCAGTCATGAAACGTCATTTTTCTTTTTTTCTAGGCACTGCCTTATTTACTATTTTCAATCAGGCGCATGCCGAGCTGGTCATTAATGGTGCAACCGTTTCGACACCAGCCACTACAGCACCTGTTGCCAGTAATTATACGCCAAATTCTAATTTTCAGGGCTGTATTGCCAATTTGCGTTCGCAAGCAATCGCATCGGGTGTTTCTGGCGCGACTTATGATCGCTATACGCAAAATTTAACGCCCGATTATTCTGTGATTGATAAATTAAATTATCAGCCTGAATTTTCGACACCGATCTGGGATTATTTGTCTGGCCTTGTGGATAACGAGCGCGTTCAGGCAGGACAACAAAAATTAAACCAACATCGTGCTGTATTGAACCGTGTTGAGCAGGCGTATGGTGTACCTGCTGAAACGGTTGTGGCCGTGTGGGGCGTGGAAAGTAATTATGGCGATATTTCGGGTAAATATCCTTTATTACAAGCTCTAGGGACTTTAAGTTGTGAAGGTCGCCGTCAAAGTTATTTCCGTGGTGAGTTTTTTGCCACGATGCGTATTTTACAGCGTGGTGATTTAACCCAAGATCAACTTTATGGCTCATGGGCAGGTGCTTTTGGTCATACCCAGTTTATGCCGTCGACTTATGAACGTTTAGCGGTCGATTTTGATGGTGATGGCCGCCGTGATCTGGTTTCTAGTACTACAGATGCCTTGGCCTCTACAGCGAATTTCTTAAAACGGGCAGGGTGGCAAACAGGCATGCCGTGGGGCTTTGAGGTAAAAATTCCGCAAGGTATGTCGATTTCTGGTGAAAGCCGCCGTAATAAAAAGCCGTTAAATAGTTGGATTGCACAAGGGGTCACCCGAGCAGATGGTACAGCACTGATTCAAGGTAATTTATCTGGCAGTACGCCAGCAGGACTGATTTCGCCAGCGGGTGCAAATGGTCCAGTGTTCTTGGTCTTTAAAAACTTTGATGCGATTTATAGCTATAACGCGGCTGAAAGCTATGGTTTAGCGATTGCACATTTATCAGATCGTTTACGTGGCGGTACACCATTCTTGACCTCATGGCCAACGGATGATCCTGGTACATCACGTGCGGAACGTCGTGAAATTCAACAGTTTTTAGTGCAACGTGGCTATGATATTGGTGCAGTTGACGGATTGATTGGTGATAAAAGCCGTCAGGCCATTCGTCAGGAGCAAACCCGTTTAGGCTTAAATCCAACAGGACGTGCAGGGCAGCAGATTTTACGTGCTTTCCGTCAGGAACAAGCCAAACAAATGATGCAATAAATGATTTATTAAAAAAGGTCTGCCTCGTGCAGACCTTTTTTATTTTAAGGTGCTGGATCTAATTTAACAGCTTCTAAAATATCAAAAATCACCGCAGTCACATCCTGACTTAAATCACGGTCATTAAAAATCTCATAAGCGGTAATGGTGACATCAGTGTCACTTGGAAGCTGCTTTTGTTCTTCTTCAATCAGATGTTCGATGGGTAATAAGGTCTGTTTAACTTCTAGATGTAAAATCTCATCATACGCGACATTTTCATCTTCCAATTCAACTTCTTGCTCGTTGAAATAAGGAATTAAAATGGAATGGAGAAAGGGGCTAATATCTTCAATATTCAAGAATTCGATATCACGAGTCTGCTCAATCGTACTGATGTGGTCGTTCACTTCAATTAAGATATGATAATAACTCATGCCGATCTCCATTAAGATAAATATGATGTTTTCATCCACAATAACATGAATAAATCCAAAGAATCGACCCATTCTTGTTACTAAGAAAGTGATAATCGATAAAACACCTATATTTTATAAGGATTAAGGCTCCCGAGAAAAACCTAATAATTCCAAATCTGTATCCGTCAGCTGAAAATCTTTTGCATTCTGCTCTTTGATGCGCGGATACATCAAGGATTTTGGATCTTGAGTATGCTTTAGGCCTAAGGCATGTCCAAATTCATGCGCCAGCGTTAAACGTAAATCATCCATTGATGAAAATTCATAAATAAAAATCTGTTGGCCGTGAAATTGACCTTTATGAAGGACTTGAGGCTTAAAGGTCTGGTTAAATGCCGCCACGGATTCAGTCAATTGTTGATGCAACTGTTTAGACTGCTCTGTTTGTCGGTTGAATTGTCGAACCAGTTGATTGTGTTCAGCAATTTTTGCCTCTAAATCTACAGATTGCTGTTGCAGCGTGTGTTGTTGCTGCTCGAGTCGTGCGATTTGCTTTTGATTTTTAGTTGAGGCTTTTAGATTTTGCACGACCTGCTGATATTTCTGCTGATTATTTTGATAATCAATCTTTTGTAATTCAAGTTGAGTCTCTGAGCGGGAAACGCTTTGTTTTAAATGCTGTAATTGCTGATTTTGGTCTAACCAGTGCTGTTGTTCCTGCTCGAGCTGGTTCAGATTCTCTGAGCGCTTCATGCTGCGCACTTGGCGTTGATCAAACACCAAATGAATGACAAAGCTTGCTTCAGGATCATAGACAAAATAATTTTGTCCCGTATCTTTTGCCCAGATTGCAGCAGCTTGTTGACTTAACTCAATCATTTGCTGTTGTGTGATATTGAGACGTGGATCAAGATCGGCAATCCGGTAGCGTAGAGGGTGTTCAGTGCTATAACGGATTTGTATTTGGGACTTGTTTGAGGAAATTTGAGCAAAAGCTGACGCTGGGGCCAGCATGAAAAAGCATGCAGCCAACAGGAGAGAAAACGAACGCATAAAGGGAGATAAAGCTTGAAAAAGGTCGCATTTTAATCAATTTAAGCATGTAGTCAAATTGATGAGCTGAGTGATGTTTGGTGGTTTAAAGAAATATTTCTAGAAAATTAATAAAAATACAAATGTAGAAAAAAGCAAGAAAAATAGGGGTAAATATAGTGAGTTTGAAGCTAAAAACAATTAAAAATAAAATCAGAACAACTGTTTATTTTTTATTCTTATCTCGTTTATTTAAATTGAGATACGTATTCAAAAGCATCTGAATATAAAACAATGCACCAAAAATTATTATATTATTCACATAAAAATAAGAATTTAACTGTTTAAAAAATAGACTTTAAGTCTACTCGATCTGAAGGATCAATCACATTGGGTTCAAACTTAATACATCGCTTTAACTAGATCCTTGTCTGAATCGGTTAATGCAAACTTTTGCAGGTTCTGTTGTTGAATAATCGGGTACATCAAAGAGCTTGGATCATCGGTATGCGCTAAGCCTAAAGCATGTCCAAACTCATGCGCCAGTGTTAAGCGCAGGTCATTGGTGGAGGAAAACTCATAAATCATGATCTGTTTGCCATTAAAATGCCCTTTGTGGAATAGGCGTGGCTGGAAGATCTGATTAAACTGATTAGCCGATGCAACCAGTTGTTGATTGTTCTGATTGAGTGACTGGATATCCTGATTGAGCTGTCGAGTCCGTTGATTATGCTGTTGAATCTCCTGTTGCAGAGCTAAAGATTGTTGCTGTAAGGCGGCTTGTCGTTGTGTGAATTGATCAGCTAAAGCTTTTGAAGAAGAACGTTGCTGATTAAAACGCTGCACATCTTGATTATATTGTTGAAATTGCGAATTGAGTTGAGCTTGTTTATGGGCAATCAAGGCTGAGCTTTGCTGAATTTCGGCCTTCATGTGCTGTAATTGTTGATTCTGATCTTTCCATTGTTGCTGGTCTTGTTGTAGTTGTTGCAGGCTCTGCACACGGTCTGTGCTTCGTTGTTGGCGTTCATCAAAAACCAGATTGATACTAAATTCGGCCTCTGGATCGTAAATAAAATTTTGCTGGCCCGTTTCATGTTCCCAGATTTTGGCTGCTTGCTGGGTCAGTTCGAGCACTTGTTGCTGACTTAAATGAAAGCGCGGATCGATATCGGCAATACGATAATGCAGCGTTTTTTTGAGTGTTTGATGCTGATGCGGATCAACCATATTGGTATTGTTCTGAGCATGGGTGAGGTGAGGGGATGCCATACATAAGCATGCAGCAATCATTGCAAAACCAAGATAATGCATCAGCCAAACTCCCCCTAAATAAGGCTTATTTTTGAGCAGTATTTGATTCAGGTCAAAACGCTATCTATTTAATAAATAAAACTAAAAAGTGTGATTTTTTTCTAATAAATAAAAAAATGAATCGAATAATTTGCAGAATCATAAATGCAGTCTTTTGCGTGTTTTTTATTCATAATAATAAGTGAATCAAGCGATTAAATTTATTGAGCTAAAAACTTCTCATTAAGCAGCAATAAAAGTCCCTATTGTTAACTTTTGTAAAATATCGATAAATTGGTAATTTTTTTTGAATTTTTTATAAAAAATTGCTGCTTTGTGACACTTAATGTCTGGGGGATTTTTGAGCAAAATGTGAATTATTACTCATTCTATATGCGTATTATTTTTTCTCTGTTTATCGGGTATTTAACAGATTTCGATCTGCCTCGGTTAAACGGAAATGCGCTCTATCTTGATCTTTCATAATAGGATGCATAAGCGCCTGTGGATCATTGGCATGTTGTAACCCTAAGGCGTGCCCGAATTCATGTGCTAGGGTTAAACGCAGATCATCTTCGGATTCAAATTCATAGATTAGAATCTGTTTGCCATTAAATAGACCTTTATGGAATAAATGTGGCTTAAACCGCTGTTTATATTGGTCGACAGAAGCATTAAGTTGCTGGTCTAGTGAATTAAGCTCATCTACTTGCTGATTCAGCTGCTGAATCTTTTGGTTGTATTGGTTAATTTCCTGCTTAAGAGACTGTGCATTTTGCTGCAAAGCTTGTTGTCGCTGCTGAAAATAATCAGGATTGGCGAATGCCGCTGGGTTTTGTCGCGCCCGTTGCTGTTCTTGGTTGTAAGCTTGGATTTGCTGATTCAATTGTTGCTGTTTTAAGCCCAGAAATTGCCGGTTCTGAAGAATCTCCTGTTCAACCTGATCTAAAGATTTCTTTTTCTCTTGCCAGCGTTGCTGGTTTGATTCAAGTTGGCTCAAATGTTCCCGACGTTGTTCACTTTCGATTTGACGCTCATCATAGATAAGATAAATCGCCAGTTGGGCGTTTGGATCATAAACAAAGTAATCTTGTCCTGTACCATCTTTCCAGATCTGCACAGCTTGTTCACTGATCGCTTTCATTTGCTCTAGGCTGAGCTTAAAACGTGGATCAACCTCCGCAATGCGATAGCGAAGCCGTGTATCAAAGGGCTTGCTGATTCGGTCAGTCAGTGAGTTAAATTTAAGTTGTGGGTGTTGGTAGGTTTGATAACCTGACCAGAACAGAAACATTAGCAATGCCGTAAAAAGAATATTCTTCATTCGCTATTCGTTGAGAATAAGGGTTGATACAGACTAGGGAGTAGTAAAATACCCCAGATTAGTGTCGCGAAAATATTTCCCATTTCATAAAAAATAGCGCCTAGACCAGATATGAATGTCCAGGAAAAACTGGGTAATAGATAAAGCAGTAAAAGCGGGAAATAGCTATAGAGATATAACGTTCTTGCCCAAGCTTTAAAGAAAAATAAACCAGCTAACATGATCACAGCAATGATTGATGCCAGTCCTGTCAGAAGGATTTCCCAGTTTTGTGGTTCGGTTGCCAATAATTCGCTGACAGCTATAGATCGTTCATCATAGACATCCAAAATTGCACCGACACAAATACAAAGCAGTGAAGCAATTAATAACAGTCTAAATTTGGATTTGGTCAGGACGGGATCTTTTTTCATTTTTTAACAATAATGGATTTTCTAATTGTCTGAATTATACATAAAAAGGATTCAGTTTCTTAAATGGTTCTATCCGTTTGAGAAAGGCCCGAGCATCTACGATTCAGTAAATAATAGAATACACGGAATTGGGCACAGGTTATTTTGAGTACCTCACAGCATTTAAAGTATAAAAAAAACCGCGCTTACGCGCGGTCTTTTTTAAAGAGACAAATTATTTTTTGTCATCTTTTACTTCTGTGAACTCAGCATCTACAACGCCATCGTCCGCTTTTTGTTGTTGACCCGCATCGCCACCTTGGAATGCATTTGGATCAAAACCTTCTGCGCCGCCAGCTGCACCTTGTGCTTGTTCATAAGCACGTTGTGTAATAGGCATCAAGATGTTTTGTAAAGCTTCAGTCTTCGCTTTGATGTCTTCAACATCATTTTCTTTAGTTGCTGCTTCAAGCTCAGAAACCGCAGTCGTGATCGCAGTTTTTTCATCTTCAGTCACTTTGTCACCAAGATCTTTTACTGCTTTAGTTGAGCTAGAAACAAGCGCATCTGCTTCGTTACGCGCTTTCGCTAACTCTTCAAACTTACGGTCTTCTTCAGCATTCGCTTCAGCATCTTTGATCATTGCTTCGATTTCAGCATCAGACAAACCTGAGTTTGCTTTAATCTGGATAGATTGCTCTTTACCAGTGCTCTTATCTTTAGCCGATACTTTCAAGATACCGTCAGCGTTGATGTCGAACGATACTTCAATTTGCGGTACGCCACGTGGAGCAGGTGGGATATCGCCTAACTGGAAGTTACCCAACAATTTGTTTTGTTGAGCCATTTTACGTTCACCTTGGTAAACCGAAATGTCTACTGCAGGCTGGTTGTCAGCAGCTGTAGAGAACACTTGTGATTTCTTCGCAGGAATCGTGGTGTTTTTCTCAATGATCGGAGTTAATACGCCGCCCATTGTTTCGATACCTAAAGTTAATGGTGTTACGTCTAATAAAAGTACGTCAGTTTTGTCACCAGACAATACTGCACCTTGAATCGCAGCACCAATCGCAACCGCTTCGTCAGGGTTCACGTCTTTACGTGGCTCTTTACCGAAGAATTCTTGTACTTTTTGTTGTACAAGTGGCATACGAGACTGACCACCAACCAAGATTACGTCAGAGATGTCAGAAGTCGAAAGACCAGCATCTTTAAGCGCGATACGGCAAGGCTCAATGGTACGAGCAACTAAATCAGCAACCAAACCTTCAAGTTTTGCACGCGTTACATTGATCACTAAGTGTTTAGGACCCGTTGCATCAGCGGTGATGTATGGAAGGTTGATTTCAGTTGCATTCGATGAAGAAAGCTCGATTTTTGCTTTTTCAGCAGCTTCTTTCAAACGTTGTAACGCAAGTGGATCATTTTTCAGGTTCACACTTTGTTCTTTCTTGAATTCTTCAACCAAGAATTCAATTAACGCGTTATCAAAGTCTTCACCACCAAGGAAAGTATCACCATTTGTTGATAACACTTCAATTTGCTGGTCGCCATCAAGGTCTGCGATTTCAATGATTGATACGTCAAAAGTACCACCACCTAAGTCGTAAACTGCAACTTTACGGTCGCCTTCTTTTTTGTCCATACCGAACGCAAGTGCCGCAGCAGTTGGTTCGTTAATGATACGTTTAACGTCTAAACCAGCGATTTTACCCGCATCTTTAGTTGCTTGACGTTGCGCATCGTTAAAGTAAGCAGGAACAGTAATCACTGCTTCAGTAACTGTTTCACCTAAATAGTCTTCTGCAGTTTTCTTCATCTTTTTCAAGATTTCAGCAGAGATTTGTTGAGGTGCTAATTTTTTGTCGTTTACTTCAACCCAAGCATCGCCATTGTCAGCTTTGATGATTTTGTAAGGTACAAGACCGATGTCTTTCTGTACTGCTTGATCTTCATAACGACGACCGATTAAACGCTTGATCGCGAATAATGTATTTTTCGGGTTGGTTACCGCTTGACGTTTTGCGCTTTGACCTACAAGGATCTCGCCATCTTTATATGCAATGATCGATGGAGTTGTACGTGCGCCTTCAGCGTTTTCGATTACTTTTACTTTATCGCCTTCAAGTACAGCAACACATGAGTTGGTAGTACCTAAGTCAATACCAATAATTTTTGCCATTGATTGTGTTCCTCTAAAATTTTGTTGCAATGTTTTTGCTTGTTATTCGATATGAGAGTCAATCAGTTTTTTTCAAGCATTTTTATGAAAAAAAATCAAAAAACTCTCAAGTTTCTACATTTTTGAGCAAATAAATGCTCTGCTGGTCGGGATTATTGACCCACCATCACCATTGCTGGGCGGAGTAGGCGACCATTTAAGGTATAGCCTTTCTGTAAAACCGTACCGATTTGATTCGCTTGCGCATTTGGGTCGATGCCTACTGCCTGATGTAGATCTGCATTGAAACCATTTTGGGTATCTGCTTCGACTACGCCAAACTTCTCAAGCGTGGTGAGGAGCGATTTCAAAGTCAGCTTAACGCCTTCAAGTACAGGCGTTTCTTCTTCGCCAGCAGCCTGAATCGCACGTTCGAGATTATCGACAGAATCGAGTAATTCTTTGGCAAACTTTTCAAGCACTGTATCTTTGTGCTTTTCAGATTCACGTTGAATACGTTCTACACTTTTCTGCGCTTCATAAACCGCATTGGCAGTACGTGCTTTTTCTAATTTCAGGCTTTCTTCAAGCTTGGTGATTTGCGCTTGTAAATCTTCAACGCTAAGCTCGTTTGCTTGCTCTACACCTTCAGCTTGAGTTTGTTCAGTCTGCTGCTCATTTTGAATGTCTTGAGCTTGCTCATTGTGCTCATTAGCCATTGATGATCTCCGTTGAAAAAAGTTCTTAAACATGTACAGTCCTTTTGGCGTGAATGCTCTTAGGGTTAAACCCGAACTGCCACATCTTGGTCATTCATTGATAGGGATGAAGTATGGGCTAGCCGACAAAATTCAAGCGTTCAGGTCAATTTAAATCTTTTAATTTTGCTGATTTAAGTAAAAATTTAGGTTTTCAATCACAAAAGCAATAAATTCTTGGGTAATTTTCGGTAAATGTTGCCTTGAAGCATAGACTAACGACAAGGTCAGGTCAGGTGCAGAAAAATCTGTAAATACCTGTTGCAAACGCTGCTGAGCGATGTCCTTACGCACCAGTAAAGTGGGCAGCATCGCAATGCCTTCAGCTTTTAGACACATTTGATAAAGCGCAATCACATCATTGCTTTTAAACGTAACATTTAATGGATAGTTCTGAGGTTGCTGATCTGTATCAAACAAGGTCCAGTACTGGTTGTGGGTGTGGTGTGCAATACATTCATGCTGAATCAGCTGACTGGGATGCGATAGGGGAGTGTGATCCTGTAAATAATGAGGATGCGCGCAAAAGGTCGATTCAATTTGGCAGACAGGCCGAGCAATCAACCCATCTGCAACTTTCTGGGTAATACGTAATGCAAGATCAACCTGAGCATCGATCAGATCTACGGTATTTTCAGTTAAATACACATCAAAATGAATCTGTGGATAGCGCTTTTTAAATTGCTTAATACATTCATTCACACCGAGTTGAAATAAAAACAGACCACAAGTAAAACGAATCGTCCCGTTATGTTGTTCGGGTGCGGCCAAACTTTCTAACAGCTGTTGCTGCTGTAAAATATTTTCACAATAAACCAGCGCTTTCTCACCTGCTGGGGTGAGCGACACTTTACGGGTGTTGCGTTGAAATAGTCGGGTCGAAAATGTCTGCTCAAGATGTTCTAAATAGCGAGACACCATTGCTTTGGAATAGTCCAGATGTTCTGCGGCTTTGCTCAGATTGCCTTGATGGGCAATACAAACAAAGACTTGAATGGCTTTTAAGGTATCCATGTTTATTATCATTGTTGCAAGATATGCAACATTTTATCTTAGTTTAGTGTGTTTCTTCAGCAAGAATTGCAATTTAAAGTAGTTGTTATCAAATTGGAGACGATAACATGAATACCAAAGCTTATGTCCTTGCTTTATCTGCCTTCGCAGCAAGTTCTGCTGCATTTGCACAAGACTTAAAAATCCAGAATTTTCTGGCTCAGCCTGACCATTTTGGCGTGACTTCAACTTTAATTGAAGGGGATAAAGAAGTCTTACTGGTCAATGCACAATTTTCTAAATCAGAAGCATTACGTATTGCTGCCGACATCTTGGATAGCGGTAAGACTTTAAAAACTATTTTTGTCAGCTATGGCGATCCAGATTTCTATTTTGGCTTAGATGTATTTAAACAGTACTTCCCGAATGTTCAAATCATTGCGACACCAGAAACGGTGAAACATATTCGGGATACACAAGCCTTGAAAGTTGCGTATTGGGGACCAAAAATGGGCGCCAATGCACCAAGTCAAATTATTGTGCCGCAAGCTTATACCGCAAAAACTTTAAAACTCGAAAATGAAAATATCGAAATTAAAGGTAAAAAAGAACTGACTTATTTATGGATTCCAAGTGCTAAAGCAGTTGTCGGCGGTATTCCGGTATCTTCGGGTATTCATTTGTGGACAGCAGATACCCCAACAGTCAAGGATCGCGCTGAAGTGGTACAAACCTTAGAAAGTATTAAAGCACTTAATCCTAAAGTGGTGGTACCTGCACATATGAAAGCAGGGGCGGCTGAAGGTCTGGATGCGGTGAATTTCTCGATTGATTATTTAAAGCAATATGAGAAAGCGGTGAAAAGCACAAAGAACTCAGCTGAACTGGTGAAAATGATGCAAAAGCAATATCCAGCATTGGGTGAGTCGAGTAGCCTTGAACTTGGTGCCAAAGTTGTAAAAGGCGAGATGAAATGGCCTTAATTATGGGCTAATCCATGAAAACCGTGCTGAAAATGCACGGTTTTTTTATGTCTGCTACATTTATTTTTAATCAAAAATACTTAATTGTAATCTTTTAGGACGGTTGTGCTGTGTTTCTATGAATTATAAAAAAATAAGATAATTGCTTTTTTAATTTTCTAAGTCGATAAAACGAGATGAAAATGCTGTGTTGATAAATGCTTAGGGTTTTATTCGGGATTGGGGAATATGTGAATTAAGCAAATAGATGATTTAAGAAAAATTGCAAAACAATGCGGCTTCCATAACAAACTGCAACTAATCCTCATCACGTCCGTGGAAAAAATTGTGAATTATAGGCATCGCAAAGACAACTTTGCTTTTCGTCATAATGAAAGGAAATACCAAATGAAAAAGTTAGCATTGATTTCTGCAGTTGTAGCTGGTGTTGCATTAACGGCAGTAGGTTGCTCGTCTCAAGGTGGTTTAGAAGCTTCTGGTTCGGCTCAAACAAGCGCAAGCCCAGCTGGTGTACAAGGTGGCGTTGGTGTAGACGCAGGTTCATCAGTTGATGTTCAACCAGGTGGTGCTTCAGCTGATGTTTCAGGTTCTGTATCAGGTTCAGCAGGCGCTGGCGCTCAATAATTTTTTATTGTTAAGTTGGCTTCGCATAAGATTGATCAACAGATGCCGCATTTAATCTTATCTATGTACTGCTATACATAACGCGAAGTTGACTTATTCATAAAAATGACACTTTTAAAGTGATATAAAACTAGAACTAACCGGTTAGTTCTAGTTTTATAGTTTTGAACATAAACAGTTAAAACATCGTTTAATTGACATAAAAAGTAGCTGTGAATAAGCACTATGGTTAATGACTTTTTAGCAATAGCCCTTTAGCGTACGACTTATTTCAAATCTTGAACTTGATCTAAGACTTTATAAAAGCATATAGTCGAAGACAACAAGAATTATGGACAGAGCGAGAGAAGGGGACAAAAGTGACAGCATTACCTCCAAAAATACAAACACTTTTAGACAAAGGACAAGGTCCTGCTGCACGAGCGCTCGATAAGCTGCCCAAAATTGTACAAGAATCTCTGGCCAAGCTTTTAGGCTATCCTCATCAATATCCAGATCTAGATGCATTTACCAAATGTTTAATGGCTGTTCAGATCAAGCAAGGTCGTATTGGTTTTATCGGTGATGATCCAATTGATTCCCGTCGTCAGTTTGATGCGCAAATGTTGGCGATTCTGAATAAACCGACTTCTATCGAATCTGTTGAAGATATCCGTTTACCGTTACAAAGTGGAACGGTGTTCGCCAGACATTATCATCCAGCGCCAAATAAAAAATTGCCTATGCTGGTGTTTTACCACGGTGGTGGATTTGTAGTGGGTGGTTTAGATACGCATGATGAAGCCTGTCGACTAATTGCCAAGCATGCCAAAGTACAGGTTTTAAGTATTGACTATCCACTGGCACCTGAAGCTTCACCTCAGTTACTGATTAAATCGTGTGAAGATGCATTGGCATGGGTTTATCAAAACCGCCGTCAATTGAAAATCTATAAAAACCGTATTGCGGTTGGTGGAGACAGTGCGGGTGGAAATATCAGTACGGTCGTCGCTCAACACGCCGTTGGGAAATCTTATGCACCACAAGCACAGTTACTGATTTATCCTGTGGTCGACTTTAAAAGCAGACATCCATCATTCTATGCCTATGGCGAGGGACTGGTGTTAACCAGTAAAGATGTAGACTATGTGACAGATTATTATGCGACCCAGCAAAATGTAGCTTTAGACGATCCATTAATTTCGCCGACCTACGGCAGCCTTAAAAAGTTGGCACCTGCATATGTGATTACGGCTGGTCATGATCTACTTCATGATGAAGGTGCGATCTATAGTCATAAACTCAGACAAAATGGCGTCAAAGTGCAATACGTCGATTATCCAGACCAAACGCATGGTTTTATCAATATAACGCCCGTCTCAAGCAAGGCAAAACGTAATACCATTGAAGTGGCGAAGAACTTCAGAAAGTTCTGGGATAAACATATTTAACAATAAAGAACCGATGTTTCACGTGAAACATCGGTTCTTTGTTTCAGGTAACAAATAGAAATAGCAAAAACAGATTTGCAAAATTAAGATGAAGATCCACAACACGTCTATTTCCAAGCTGAGAAAAGCAATGATGAAAAAGTTGTTCATTACAACAAGTTTAATTTTGGCAAGCGGTCATTTATTTGCAAATACGATGGTTGATATGAAAACCAGTATGGGGAATATTGAAATCGAGCTGTTTGATGATAAAGCACCAGTTTCAGCAAAGAACTTTGAAAGCTACGTAAAAAGTAACTTCTATACAGGTACGATCTTTCATCGCGTGATACCTGGTTTCATGGTGCAAGGTGGCGGCCTAGAAGCAAACATGATTGAGAAAAGCACGAAAGCGCCGATTGTGAATGAAGCAAGTAATGGTTTAAAGAATACCCGTGGTACTTTGGCAATGGCACGTACCAGTGATCCAAACTCGGCAAGCAGTCAATTCTTTATTAATGTGGCGGATAATAACTTTTTAAACAAATCACCGATGGATGCGGGCTACGCCGTTTTTGGTAAAGTTACAAAGGGCATGGATATCGTTGACAAGATTGTGAGTGTTCCTACCAGTAACTATGGAATGCATCAAAATGTCCCTAAACAGCCAGTTAAAATTCTTAGTGTTCAGATAAAGAACAAGAAGTAAAAAGCAAAGCAGAAATATGAATAAAATATTTCTGCTTTAAATTTATGTGGTTACGTCATATTTGTTTAAATAGCACGCATATTTGTGTGTAAAAAAAGAACACTCAATAAAACAAGGGCTTAAAAAAGCTTGCACACTAAAAAAAATCTCCTATAATGCACACATCCCGACGCAATGAAGCAAAAATAACTTAGCTTTAACGGTTAAGTTGTTAAATATTTATTGCGTTTTATTTATCGCTGACGAGGCGGTAAAGAGATCATTAAGAGAATAGA
>NZ_LRPD01000017.1:0-51910 GCF_001605865.1 Acinetobacter sp. NRRL B-65365
GAGGGGGTGTTTTTTATTGGGCGAATGGAAAGTAGGGTTTATTTGAAAAATAAAGTTTAGCATAATCAAAATATTGTTATTTTATATGAGAAAAACAGAGATAAAATAATATAAAAGTATAAATCTGTTATACAGCACCTAATTTTATTTATATAGCAGTGATGCCATGTAAGCTGTAAGTCATATGGAGAAATCGTGAGAGTCATTTTTATATTTACTCTATTATTGTCTGGGTGCACTATCACAGATATACCTTGTCTAGTGGGATGTCCGTTACCTGCTAGCGAACGTCTTTTGTATGATGGTGCACCAAAATCTCTCTCGGAAGTTGCGGTCATTGGTGAAAAGGCCTGTTGTGCTGAACTAGTAGAGATAGATGGTAAAGATATAATTCGTCAACGTCCTCTAACAAAAGGCTTTCATATCCTTCCTGGTTCTCATACAGTTACACTTCGTTCTGTAGCGGATGTAAATTATGGGTCTATGACGTGGAAGGAAGCAAAGAAAACTTTGTCATTTAACGCACTCGCGGGTCATACCTATTTACCAAGAAGTAGCCGCATCGGTGCCAATGAGGTCATATTTGAATTGAAAGACATGGGGATAGGCTATGATCAAGATTGTCTTACTACAAATAGAGGTGATGGTTTCGTAAAGCAGTCTGCTTGTTTGCGTGGCTATTCTCCCGATGACTAATTAACAAATTAATTCAGTGAGTATATTCGCTTGCACGGTATCTCTAAAATCCTCAAGTAAATTTAAGGTATATATTTCCATCAAATTAAAGTTTTAATTTTAGTTAGCACTAAAAATTGGATCATTGTTTATGAAACTCAACTCTTTTTCACCACTTCCTGAAGATGATGAACTACATCTTCCTGAGCTGGTGTATTGGGCATCCCTTGGTGATGTTGAACAAGTAGAGCAACTATTGGCAGAGGGTAGTGATCCTAACCAGACCGATGATGAAGGCTATAGTGCGCTACAGGCGGCTGCCGAGAATGATCATCTAGCGGTAGTCAAGCTATTAGTGAGTAAAGGTGCGAACGTGGCGTATAAGAGCGAATATACAGCGCTACAGCTTGCCGAAATGGCGGAGCATAGTGAAGTGGTTGCCTATCTAAAAAGTCTTTAAATCGCAGATAAGAATCATTAGATAAAAAGAAGCCCCGTTATTCTGATGGGGCCTCTTTTTATATTTTTAGTGTCCAAGCTTAAGGTCTGATGGGTCTAATTTGAACTCATCGTAAATTTCTAACTTTTTCATAATTACTGGTAAAACTTGATGTAATGTGCGCATTCCCACTAGTAATTCGTTCATATAAATATCTGGATGAATACGTCTTTCATTAAAGCCAAGGCTTTCTGCTTCAGCTTCATAACTAATCTCTTCTTGAGAATCATAAATAAGATTTAATAGTTCTGCTCTAAGCGGAATATTTGCACGAAAGGCATTGTCTTTAACAATATTGAGCCATTTCTTATAGTTTTCTAAAGTTTCATATCTAAATTCATTAAAATTAGGAGCTATTTCTGCTGAAATATCAATTTTACATGCAGCTAATTCCATTAAACAAGGTTCGATATTGACTGCATCTGTCTCAAATAAATCTAAATTTTCATCATCAATAATTTCTGCGATATAAGCAGCATAAAAACCGTAAACATCATTTAGAGCTAAAAATATATTCCAAATTAAATGAGAAATAGGATGGTTTTCTATATTTTCCATGAATATTTCATATGCTTCCTCATCTGAATTTTCATAGTCAATATCTAGTTCTACTGGGAAATAGAAAGGCGAAGTAAGTCCTAGTTGCTTAAGTATATGAAATGTATGCCAACTTAAGTTTCCAAAATTATCTTGTAAAGGTTCTGTGTTATATCCTGTTTCAGCTTCGTCATGCGCAATTCTTGCAAGAAAATGAATTAATTTATTCCATTTCTTTGCATCTTCTAATGAACCAGCCCTAAGAATAAATTCAGGTGATAATTCACTAATGTTTAATAATTTTTTAAAATTATTTTGCATATCTGATGATATGTACTCTCCTTTTTTCCATTTGCTTATTTGGGTGGGAGAAACGTTAAGACGAGTGGCAAGTTCTTTTTGAGTACATGAGAGCAATTTCATTGCTAATTCTATAAATGCTTTGCTATCCATTTGAATATCACTTTTATTTACTAAATTAATTTTATATTTAGTAAATTTATAAATCAATTAAATTATATAAAATTCTGTATAGGGTTTAAAGCTTGCCGAAATGGCAGAGCATCATGATGTAGTCGCATATCTTAAAAGTCTTTAAATCGCAGATAAAAATGATAGATAAAAAGAAGCCCCATCATCCTGACGGGGCTTCTTCATATTCAGCTTATGTCGTTGATATCCTATTAACGACCACTTCCTGTGCGTCTTATTATTCTCAATGAGACTTCCTGTCTCTCTATGATTTGTATAATAGGCGAAAAGTTGAGTTAGGGATATTCGCCAATGGCTGCGATCTGTGTACGTTTTGGCGTACATGAATGAGGAAGAAGTCATTTTCCATAAAAAAACGGAATCATAAAATTCCGTTTTTTTATATATTTTAGGTCTTAGAAATGTACATCTAAGCCAATATAAGGACCTTTAAAGTTAAATTTAAGGTCATTTTTTTCATAGTCATCTAGCTTGATATCCAAAATACGGTAGCCTGCTTTCAGACCAACATCAACCAGTAGATTGTCGATAAAGTTGTATTGTAATTCTGCTTGAGCATCCGTGATTTTGGCATCATTAAAGTTGCTATATAAGAGTTCTGCTTTCGCGCTCAAGCCTGTAAATGGCAGTTTTACCCCCGCCGATCCATAGATCACAGGTACAGTTTTATCGATATCTGTTTTGCTGATGTTGAGAGTTTTGACATCACCATTTAAGTTCGTTGCCCCTAAACCGACATCAGCATTTACAATCGTATCTAAAATTTCATAGTATAAAATGAAATCGGTATGATCGATGTTGAGGTCGTAAACAGGTTGACCTGCAACTTTATTATCCGTTTCTGTTTTTAAATTTACATAACGGATTTTTGCATTGGGAATCAATGGAATTGGATGCTCAACAGCAAGGGATACTTGAGCTGAACCTTTACGTTTAAGATCCTGATCAGGCGCAGCGCTTTGGTCGGCCATATTGGCTTCGCCATTGTAGTTCCAGTAGCTGAGGTCACCTTTAACACCAATAACATCGGCTTGCGCCAGACCACAAATGCTCGTTCCTAAAGCAAGCATTGATATTTTTAATAATTTCATTGCATTATCCTAATTAATATCGAAAACAGTAATGAATTGTTGTGAATTCACCTATGAATGGGCGAATCATATAGTGATCTTGGTAAATATGCAGTAGTCTAATTTTAAATTTTTATAAAGGAATAAATAATAATGACGGATAAACAAAGTGTGGTGGATTATCCGCTTT
This sequence comes from Acinetobacter sp. NRRL B-65365, assembly GCF_001605865.1. Classification (NCBI taxonomy): domain Bacteria; kingdom Pseudomonadati; phylum Pseudomonadota; class Gammaproteobacteria; order Moraxellales; family Moraxellaceae; genus Acinetobacter; species Acinetobacter sp. NRRL B-65365. The sequence goes on from NZ_LRPD01000017.1 coordinate 3,464, forward strand.
ATGTGGCTGGGAAAGCCGTTACAACAGGTCAATGGCTTGAAGTCCATGATAAGTATAATAATACTGTTTATGCACGAGTCGCATTGGCAGATGCTAAAGTGCTTGAAAAAGCGATATCGGCTTCGGTGAAGGCAGAAGCTGAGATGGCAGCCTTAAAACCGTTTCAAAAACAAAAAATCTTACTGCATTGTGTAAAGCGTTTTAATGAATTGCGGGATGAGCTGACTGAGATTCTGATTGCGGAAGGTGGTAAGCCACGTGGTGCAGCAAGTGCTGAAGTAGAACGTTTAATTAATACTTTTCAGTTGGCCGCAGATGCGGTGACGCAGCTCGATGATGGGCAATTAATCCCTTTGGCGGTCACACCCGCTGCCGCGCAGTTTCGTGGCATGGTGAAGCATGTACCGATTGGTGCGGTTTCTTTAATTAGTCCATTTAATTTTCCTCTCAATCTGGTGGCACATAAGATTGCACCTGCGATTGCAGCGGGTTGTCCTTTTGTGTTGAAGCCTGCCAGTTTTACCCCGATCAGTGCCTTAAAGATTGCGGCTGTATTGGCTGAAACGGATTTGCCGAAAGGTTCTTGGTCGATATTGCCTTGTAATCGTGAGGCGGCGGATATTTTAGTGACTGATGATCGCTTTAAATTACTCAGCTTTACGGGTTCAGATCAGGTCGGTTGGGATATGAAGGCGCGGGCAGGTCGCAAGAAAGTGACGCTGGAACTCGGTGGCAATGCAGCAGTCCTGATTGATGCGGATACAAGCATTGATGATGCTTTGATTGATCGCTTGATAAGTGCTGCTTATGGGCATGCAGGGCAGGTCTGTATCAGTGTACAACGGATTTTAGTACATGCAGATATTTATGCTGAGCTGAAAAAGAAACTCATCGCCAAACTGAAAAAAATTAAGGCTGATGATCCTGCTTTAAGTACCACATTGGTTGGCCCGATGATTAAAGAGGCGGAAGCATTACGCTTAAAAAAATGGATTGATAAGGCTGAGAAGAAAGGGGCAAAAGTCTTGCTTGGTGGCAATCTACAAGGTGTTTTGTTTGAACCTGTGTTACTGGAAAATGTCGATGCCAAGCTGGAAATTTATAAAGATGAAGCTTTTGGCCCAGTGGCCATTTTAGAAAAATTTAAGGAATTTGAGCAGGGAATCGCGACCATTAATCAAAGCCGCTTTGGTTTGCAGGCAGGCATCTATACGCAAAATCTCAATAAAATGCTGTATGCGTGGGATCACTTGGATGTGGGCGGTGTCATCATTAATGATGTCCCAACTTTCCGTGTCGATAATATGCCTTATGGGGGCGTAAAAGATTCTGGTTTAGGTCGTGAAGGCATCCATTCAGCTATCCGTGATATGCAAGAACAAAGACTTTTGGCAATTAAACAATAGAGGAGGAAAAGCGTGGTGAGGATTTGGCTTGCCTGTTTTATGTACTTGATTTTTATAGATTGACTGCAAGGTCAAATTTACAGGCAGTTGAAAAATAATCAATTGTTCTGAAAAGCTGATATTTTCTTGCAGAATTTACAGTAAAAATAAATAAAAACAGGTATTGTTCGGCTATTAAAAGCAGAAAAACAATGCCCAATCTTTAAGGAAGATGGTTTGGTTTTTTGTTTGTTTGGTCTTGAAAATAAGAAGCTCACAAGGTTGAAGTTTCATCCAAACAAAACAAGATTTTTTATGGCATTTTCATGTCTGTTGGATAATAAAAAACTGAAAGCAGCATGGAAGGTCAGCAGGACAAATTTAGGTGTTTTATGGCAGATTCTCGTGAAAACTGGACATCACGATCTGGTTTTATTATTGCAGCTGTTGGTTCAGCTGTAGGTTTAGGTAACATCTGGCGGTTCCCGTATGTCGCTTATGAAAATGGCGGCGGAGCGTTTCTTATCCCTTATTTACTGGCGTTGATTACCGCTGGTTTACCTCTTCTCTTTTTAGACTATGCCACAGGTCATCGTGCGCGTAACTCTCCACCAAAAGCGTATCGTGCGTTATTCAAAGGTGGCGAGACACTAGGTTGGTGGCAAGTCTGTGTGTGTATCATCATCGGTTTGTACTATGCCAGCGTACTGACGTGGGCGGGAAGTTATGTGTATTTCTCGATTGGTCAGGCATGGGGCAGTGATCCTGAAAGTTTCTTCTTCAATACGTATTTGCAGACCTCGAAAGCGACAGGCTTTGATCTACAATTCGTGAGTCATTTGTTCTGGCCAATTGTTGGGATCTGGGCGCTCACTTTAATCATTTTATATGGCGGTGTTAAAAAAGGCGTTGAATTGTCGAATAAGATTTTCATGCCATTACTCTTCGTTCTATTTACCATTTTGGTGATTCAGTCATTACGTTTACCGGGTGCGGCAGAGGGCTTAAATGCATTCTTTACCCCGAACTGGTCTGCGATGATGAATTATAAAGTGTGGTTAGCGGCTTATGGTCATACTTTCTTCTCGCTGTCAGTTGGCTTCGGGATCATGGTGACTTATGCCTCTTATCTCAAACCAAAAACCAACTTAACTGGTTCTGGCTTGATTGTTGGCTTTGCCAATGCATCAACTGAAATCTTGGCAGGTATTGGTATCTTTGCTGCATTGGGCTTTATGGCGCATACTGCTGGTAAAGAAGTACACGATGTGGTGAGTGGTGGTATTGGTTTAGCGTTTATCGCTTTCCCGAAAATCATTTCAAGCTTAGGTGCTGGTGCTGACTTATTTGGCTTATTGTTCTTCTCATCACTCTTCGTTGCGGGTATTTCTTCAATGGTGAGTATTCTGGAAGTGCCAATTGCGGCAATGCAGGATAAGTTGAAATGGGGCCGTACTAAAGCCGTAACCATTATTGGTGGTGGTAGTGCGCTAGTTTCAGTCATCTTATTCTCAAGTGTGAATGCGATTAAACTGGTTGATATCGTGGATCACTTCATCAATAACATCGGTATTATTGGTGGTGCGTTGATTTCAATTATTAGTATTGCTTGGTTTAAACGTTCTGCCTTGCGTGAACTGCGTGATCACGTGAACCGTATTTCGACCATTCAATTGGGCAAAGGTTGGGATTTCACCTTAACTGTAATTACATCGTTGATCTTGTTAACGACTTTAAGCATGACCGTGTTTAATCTGGTGAAAAACGGTTACGATAGTTATAGCATGAGCTTACAAGGCATATTTGGATGGGGCTGCGTAATCTTCTGTGCTGTCGTTGCACTTGTACTCAGTAGAATCAAAGATCGCTAGGAGAGCCGATATGAATACTTCAGCAATTGTGATGATGATCATTTCAATGGTATTTTTATGGGGCGGATTGGCTTTATCGATTCTGCATCTGATGAAAAATCCAGAAGAACTTGATGATGTTCTGGAAGAAGTGAAAGATCATCATACGCTTTAAAAAACAGATTCAAAAAAAGCAGGCCTAAAGCCTGCTTTTTTATTTTGCTTAAGCTAGTTTCTTAATTCGGCAATAATAGAAACCATCGCCTGATTGTCCAGAAGGAAGTAATTGACGACCATAGCGCTGTTCAATGCCCCAATCCGCTTCAATTTTGATTTCTTCGGCATTTGCATGTTCCACAAAGAAAGCCGCCATTTGTTGCTCATTTTCAGCTTTCAGAATCGAGCAGGTGATATATAGCAAAGTACCGCCAACTTTGAGTTGTTGCCACATCTGCTGCAAAATCTGTTGTTGTAAAGCCACCGTTTGCGCGATATCGGTTGATTGTCTTAACAGACGAATATCGGGGTGGCGACGAATCACACCTGTTGCAGAACAAGGCGCATCCAGCACGATACAATCGACGGGTTCTGGTGCCTGCCAAGTGGTCGCATCAGCGGTAATAATCTCAACATTGTTGTCATTTAAGGCAAGACGTTCTAAATTTTCAGAAACACGCAATAAACGTTTGGCATCATGATCCAGCGCAATCAGTTTTTGAGGGTTAAAGCGCTCAAGAATATGCGCAGTTTTGCCACCTGGTGCAGCGCAGGCATCGACAACAACTTTATTATCTAAGTTCGGTAAAAGCGTCGCGCACAATTGGGCATGTTCATCCTGAACAGAAAAACCACCTTCTTCAAAACCCGGTAAATGGGTAATATTGCCTGTTTGCTCCAGAACAATACCAACATCTGAAAGCGTGCAAGGACGAGCATCAATCTGCTCTTCGTCCAAAATCTCTAAATATTCGTTACGACTGACTTGGCGTTCATTGATGCGTAGAGTCAGTGGTGCGACTTGTTTTAAGGCTTGGCATAGAGACTCTGCTTGCTCAGGCCAATCTTTTTTAAGTCGCTTGAATAACCAGCTTGGTAAACCATGCGTATTATTTAATGCTGTTTCAAATTCAGCTGTTTCACGTGAAACACGACGCAGAATCGCATTGACCAAACCACTCATTGGCTCAAAACCGAGTTGCTTAGAAGCATTTACCGTTTCTGAAATCGCCGCATGTACAGGAATACGCGTACATAAAATTTGATATAAACCAAGATATAAACAACTTTCTAGCGCTTCATTGTCTAATGGTTTTGTCAGCAATGGCAGGGTAATTGCTTTTAAAGAAAACCATTGGCGTAAACAGCCTAAAGTGAGTTCGTGATATAAACCACGGTCACGTTCAGAAACGATATTGATATGTTGATTCAGAACAGAAGACAAAGATTGCCCATTTTGAACGGCCAAAAGTGTTTTGACCACTTGTGCACGTAGATTTAAATTTTTTGTAGATGATTGGCTCATGGGAGAATTTGTCCAATATGCAATTTTTGAGTTTGGGCAATTTGTACAGGATTTAGGGCTTTAGCACCTGGCCATTGCAGACTGGTGAGGCACACCGCGGTATTGTCGCCGCAGGCAACGTGAACGCCTTGTTTATCGATTACAAGGATCTCACCGCTTTGTGCATCAGTTTTTTGATGCTGAGAAAGCATGGAACCCCACACACGTAAGGCACTGCTTTCATCCAGTTGAATAAACGCCACAGGCCACGGATTGAAGGCACGGATATTACGGTCGATTTGTACCGCATTCTGGTTCCAGTCAATACGTGCTTCTGCTTTCACCAATTTGTGTGCATAGACTGTCAATGCCTCATCTTGCACTTCACGTTTTTCAATGAATTCCTGCAAGCTTTGTTCGGATTCAAGCACGGTACAAATCGCTTCGGCGCCTTGATCTGCCAGTTTATCGTGCAAGCTGGCAGAAGTATCTTCGGCTGTAATTGGACAATAGGTTTTATACATCATATCGCCCGTATCCAGACCAGCAGCCATTTGCATGATGGTGATGCCCGTTTCAGCATCGCCTGTCGCAATGGCACGTTGGATCGGTGCAGCACCACGCCAGCGTGGCAGTAATGAACCGTGAATATTTAAACAGCCATATTTCGGGGTATCCAAAACTGCTTGTGGCAAGATCAGGCCATAAGCGGCCACGACCATGACATCTGCGCCAAGGGCTGCAAGTTCTTGGCGAGCTGCCAAGCCTTCTTCTGTCGATGCTTTAAAATTCAAAGGCTGATAAACCGGTAAACCGTGTTCAAGTGCTAACTGTTTAACAGGAGAAGGGGTGAGTTTTTGCCCACGGCCTGCTTTACGGTCAGGCTGGGTATAAACCGCAATGATCTGGTGTGATGTTTTTAATAATGCCGCCAATGCGGTTGCCGCAAATTCAGGCGTACCAGCAAAAATGATTTTCACAAAGACAATCCAACTAAAACTTGCTTCAAATTATAAGCGAAAAAGTGATGAGTCCCTAATTAGGTGGATTAATTGCTTTTGTACAAAAAAAGATAGGCCTGTTGGTCATCTGTTAAACGATAACTTGTAGTATGATGCAGAGAGCTCAGTATCATTTCGCCAGAGCGAATGTCCTATTCGTCTCGAGCACAAACTTGTTGGGAATACAAAATGCCTGATTATCGTTCAAAAACATCAACACATGGAAGAAATATGGCGGGCGCGCGTGGTTTATGGCGTGCGACCGGTATGAAAGATGAAGATTTTGGCAAGCCAATTATTGCGGTGGTCAACTCATTTACCCAGTTTGTTCCAGGTCACGTGCATCTCAAAGATTTAGGTCAACTTGTTGCGAGAGAAATTGAAGCGTCTGGTGGTGTGGCAAAAGAATTTAATACCATTGCGGTCGATGACGGTATTGCAATGGGTCATGACGGGATGCTGTATTCACTGCCATCACGTGATTTGATTGCCGATTCGGTTGAATACATGGTTAATGCACACTGCGCCGATGCGATGGTGTGTATCTCGAACTGTGACAAGATCACACCGGGAATGTTGATGGCAGCAATGCGCCTGAATATCCCTGTAGTGTTCGTCTCTGGTGGGCCAATGGAAGCGGGTAAAGTGAAATTCCGTGGCGATGAAAAGGCAATTGATCTGGTTGATGCCATGGTGGTTGCAGCCGATGAAAGCTATACCGATGAAGAAGTTCAGGCTTTTGAACGTTCAGCATGTCCAACTTGTGGTTCATGTTCTGGTATGTTCACCGCGAATTCAATGAACTGTTTAACTGAAGCATTGGGCCTATCTTTACCGGGTAATGGTTCAATCGTGGCAACGCATGCCAACCGTGAGAAGCTATTCTTGAAAGCTGGTCGTTTAGTGGTTGAACTGGCAAAACGTTATTATGAACAAAATGATGACAGCATTTTGCCACGTTCAATTGCAACCAAGGCGGCATTTGAAAATGCCATGACGCTTGATATTGCAATGGGCGGTTCAACCAATACCGTATTGCATTTACTTGCAGCGGCGCACGAAGCCGAAGTTGATTTCACCATGGATGATATCGACCGTTTGTCTCGTCAGGTTCCAGTATTGTCAAAAGTTGCACCAGCAAAACAAGACGTACATATGGAAGATGTACACCGTGCGGGCGGGATCATGGCGATTTTAGGTGAGCTGGATCGTGCCAATTTGCTTAATACGTCATGTCCAACTGTACATGAACCAACGTTAAAACATGCTTTGGACAAGTGGGATATTATCCGTACTGAAGATGCTGACGTTTATGAATTCTATCGTTCATCACCAGGCGGTATTCCAACGCAGGTGGCGTTCTCGCAAAATCGTTATTATTCAACTCTAGATGGTGACCGTGAGAAAGGCGTAATTCGTAATGCTGAACATGCTTTCTCTAAAGATGGTGGTCTGGCTGTGCTTTACGGCAACATCGCATTAGATGGCTGTATCGTAAAAACTGCAGGTGTGGATGAATCAATCCTGAAATTCACGGGTACAGCACGCGTTTTTGAAAGTCAGGATGCGGCAGTAGAAGCAATTCTGGATCATAAAATCGTGGCGGGCGATATCGTGGTCATTCGCTATGAAGGCCCACGTGGTGGACCGGGCATGCAGGAAATGTTGTACCCAACCAGTTACCTGAAATCGAAAGGTTTGGGTAAAGACTGTGCCTTGATTACCGATGGTCGTTTCTCGGGTGGTTCTTCAGGCCTGTCGATTGGTCACGTTTCTCCAGAAGCGGCTGAAGGTGGTGCAATTGGTTTGGTTGAAGATGGCGATACCATTCAGATTGATATTCCAAACCGTACTATTCACCTTGATATCGATGATGCGACCATGGCGCATCGCCGTACAGTTCAGGACGCGAAAGGCTGGCATCCTGCGGAAGAACGTAAACGTAAAGTGTCTAAGTCATTGAAGATTTACGCAATGCATTCGACCAGCGCAGCCAAAGGCGCAGTACGAGTTTTGTAATCCCTTTGAGTCCCTCTTTCAATTAAGGGGGACTTTTGTCTCATTTTATAAGATACTGAACATACTTATTGGCTCACCTGTTCTGACTCAGGTTTGAGCAAACTTATCCATATCTCAATTTATGACCATTAGAGGCTATCGACATGTCTTTGTTACGTCGTTGGTTTGATCCCATACGATCGAGTTGGTTCTACCAGAAACCTTCTCGTCAAGCGGAATTACCTACGGAACAGGGTTTAAGTATTTACCTACGTCTAGACGATGTTTATAGCTATCTTGCGGTGCAAGAGCTTGATCAGCTCAATGAAATCCTGAGTGATGAACTCAAACCCTTAAAAGTCATTATTTCGAGGCAAGATGCAGAGCCTCCGAATGGCATGTCCAAGCAAGACTGGCAAAGCTACTGTTTAAATGATGCGAAGATCCTTGCCAAGCAGCATCGCTTTGGTTTCGATGAAACCCCTGAAATACCGAGTGCAGAAGCATTACAACAAGCTGAAACAATTCTAAGAAATACCCCCCTCAGAGAACAAAACTTCTTACATTTGCTCGAAGATGTCTTCCACATGTTGTGGCAGCAGCAATACGGTAAATTGCGTACCTTATATGCAATGGCCTCCCAGCATCAAAAACCACAAGATTATCCTGAGCGTATTTTCAAAGATGTGCCTGTGATCGCCAGTTATTTTGAATTTGGTGAACGTAAATATCAGGCGGTTGATGATTTACTCCGTCTGACACGCCGTTTAAAACAACAGAAATTACTGACCGGGAATCCGATTTTCCTGATCAACCATATCGAGTGGCGCGAGCATTTAATTAACGATGGTGAGGCTTTGGCAGAAGTGCAGGCTTTACATCCGGAACTGGATCTGTATATCGCGCTTGAAGACCCAATGAGCTGGTTATTATTGGCTTATATCAAGGAAGAATTGGCCAATTATTATAATATCCAGTTGAAGGTTTATCCGCTCAGTTATCACGGTCGGGACTGGTTTGACTGGAGTCTGGCAACCCGTGTATCGAAACGGACACAAGTCGCATTTACCCCGTTCTGCCGACCAACCAGAGAAGCTACCTATGAAATGGCACGACTGTTCTATAGTGTGCCAGAAGAGCAGCAAGTCGATGGTATCCATGAGATTCTGGAATCGGTCTGGACACAAGGTAAAGATCTGTCGTTTAAAGCCCATTTTCAACGGATGCAGAGACGTCTGGGCATTGAGCAAGTGACCGAACAGGATATCGACGCACAGTTAAAACAGAATGATGAATTGTGCCAGCAGAAGCATCAGCCTGACTTTCCTGTATTGGAGTTAAGGATTGATGGACACAGCTATGTCTTCAATAGTCTGTATCGGGTCTGGATGATTGAAAGTATTCTCAGTAATGTGCTGGAAGAAAAATATAAAATGGCCTCAACTTTTGATTGAGGCTTGCTCCCAAAAATAAGAATAGGGCAAGCGACGGTTTTTTCCGTAGCATAGCTTCGAAGCAAAATCGGAGTTAAAGCGTGACTTTTCTAGCCATCATTATCGTAGTATTTGCCTTTGCCGGTATGATTAAAGGCATGATCGGACTGGGCCTTCCTGCGGTCTCCATGGGGCTACTGACCATCGCAATGAGTCCGTTTCAGGCTGCCTCATTATTGATAGTTCCTTCGATGGTCACCAATATCTGGCAACTGTTTGCCGAAGGTCGGGTGTGGTTGTTTATCCGCCGTTTCTGGACTTTACTGGTTGGAATCGTGGTGGGTTCGATCTGGAGCTTTTTACCGACTTTAAGTGAGAGTCATGGGCACAGCAGTGAGATTTTATTGGGCTGTATGTTGGCTTTATATGGACTGTATGGCCTCTGTGTGAAAAGACTACCTCATCTGGCTAAATATGAGCGCTGGTTGTCGCCTATTGTTGGCTATATTGGCGGCGCAGTGACCGTTGCAACAGGGGTGGTCATTATTCCAGTGGTGCCGTATTTGCAGTCCTTACATTTGAAACGGGATGAACTGGTACAGGCGCTAGGTTTGACCTTTACCGTTTCCACCTTCTGTTTGGCTTTTTTCCTGCATCACAATCCGATGGCTGGTATCACGCTGGATTATCGACTGTCTGCGGTGGCTTTAGTTGCTGCTTTATTTGGGATGTGGCTGGGTAAAAAAATTCGTTATCAACTTAATGAGCAACGTTTCCGCCGTTTATTTTTTATGGGCTTAATGGCCTTAGGGCTATATATGATTGCACATTAACCGCATTTAGCAAGAAGGGCGATGTTGCATCAAAAATTCAGCAAAATATTGATAGCCTTGTGGCAGCTGAGAGAAATCCTGTGCCGCTAACAGCAGTTTACGGTTCGCCCAAGCCCCCAGTAATTGTACCGCATGAAAATCATACTCTGGCTGCAAACGCTGTGCTGCGCGCGCGGGCATAATTGCAATCCCCACGCCTTTGGCGACGACCTCTGCAATGGCTGAAAAATTGGGTAAACGTAGGCGATACTGGATATTGAAGCCCAATAGCTTGGCTTGAGTTTCAATCGATTGTTGCAAAGAATGATGGGGCATCAGGCCAATAAAACCATAATTTAAGGCATCGACCAGATTCAGTTGTGTTTGCTGGGTCAAGGTATGATGAGCTGGACAGATCAGCACCAATGGATCACTGGCAAATTCCTGCGTTTGCAAATGACGCGTATCAAAGAAGCTGGAGACCAGTCCTAAACGTGCTACACCTTGAGTCAGTGCTTCAACAATTTCAGAACTTTCTGCCTCATGTAAGTCGAGATTGATCTCGGGATGTAGCATCAGATATTGCGGTAACAGGGGCGGTAAATATTCACTTTGTGCAGACGAATTACACCATAAAGTCAGTGCTTCAGGTGTCGTGGGGCGAAAGCGCTGCATGTCGTGTTCAAGCAGATCTTTTTGCTGCATGAGGCGTCGCGCATGCTCAGCCAAGGCATGACCCGCGGTGGTCAGCTCAACGCCCGTTGTTTGTCGAATAAATAAGGGGGTTGCAAAATATTGTTCGAGTTTTTTAATCCGCTCGCTGGCAGCTTGCAGGGAAATGGCTGAAAGCTCGGCGCCTTTGGTCAGGCTGCCTGTTGCCACAATATGAAGAATCAGTTGTAAATCAAAGAAATCGAAACGCATGAGCGGAACGTATTGAAATATAAAAGGCCATCATACTAAAACTGAGCGAGATAAAGATAGGCTAAAAGTGCAAGATGAAAAAAAGGCAGCGAGGAGGCTGCCTTCAATATTTTAGTTTTTATCTTTTAAATTAAACAGCAGGTTCAGGAAAATCGCTGCAAAAGTTGCAGTCCCGATACCCCCGAGATTGAAGTTACCAAACAATAATTCAAAGTTACCTGCACCTAAAATAATGGTCACTGAAGCCACGATCAGGTTTTTATTGTTTGAGAAGTCGACTTTATTCTCGATCCAGATTTTTGCACCTGCGATGGTGATTAAACCAAAGACAACAATCGATGCACCTGTGAGTACCGCATTTGGAATAGTACTGATGACTGCACCAAACTTAGGTGAAAGCCCTAGAATAATTGCAAATACACCTGCAATCACAAAGACCAGTGTCGAATAAACGCGAGTAACCGCCATCACCCCGATATTCTCGCCATAGGTGGTCATACCCGGCGCACCCACACCACCTGATAACGTGGTTGCAACACCATCGGCAACAAAGGCTTTACCCAGTTGTGGGGTGAGGTTTTCGCCAGTCATTGCCCCGACGGCCTTGATATGGCCCAAGTTTTCTGCCACTAAAATCAGTGCCACAGGTGCAATGATCAGAATGGCATTCAAATCAAAAGTAGGATGCGAGAAGCTTGGGACACCAAACCACGGTGCCGCTGAGATTTGGGAGAAATCAATCGGCTTGCCATAACCCAGACCATTGCTGGCGATGGCATAAATTGCATAGGCAATTAAAAGGCCAATCAATAGCAATAAACGTTGTAATAGCCCTTTGGTAAAGACCGCAATGATCCCCATACTCAGTACGGTGGTTAATGCCATCCACATTTCAAAAGGCTGACCTGCAACCCCTTTGATGGTTACGGGCGCAAGGTTAAGACCAATGATCATCACGATCGCACCTGTGACCACAGGTGGCATGAGTTTTTCGATCCAGCGAGTTCCTGTCAGCATCACTGCAAAACCGATCAGGGCATACACGATACCGCAGACCACAATCCCGCCTAATGCGACTGATAAGTTTGGATTAGCACCTGAACCCGTAATATGACCAGTTGCCGCTGCCACCACACCAATAAAAGCAAAACTTGAGCCTAAATAACTCGGAACTCGTCCACCTGTCATAAAGAAAAACAGGATGGTACAGATCCCTGACATTAAAATGGCAAGGTTCGGGCTAAAACCCATCAATAACGGTGCAAGGACGGTTGAGCCGAACATTGCAAATGCGTGTTGAACCCCTAGTACCGCGCTTTGTAAGGTCGGTAAATATTCATTTGTCGCAACAGGGCGATGATCGACCGTCCCCTGATACGGCTGCCATTTTGGAAACCAACTGGACATAAATTAGACTCATTATTTGATATCAGCGCGTATGATACCCTGTCTTAAAACGAGCTTTCACCTATAAGTCATTGAGAATATAGCCAGATCAGGCGTGAGGACTTTGTATTTTTACCTTTTGGTAAAATTTGTTTCAAAATAAGCTAGTGGAATTATTATTTATTTTGCTTAGACATTTTAAAAAATTAACTCTTTTATTTTCAAAATAATTTTAAAAACTTTTTCAAATTTTTTTATGAAAATGGCATATTTTGCCAATTCTGCCATCAACAGCGGTCTTTTGTGTTGATGGCAATTTTGGAAATAATGTTTAGCCCGTATTACGCAAGCCTGCCGCAATACCTGCGATGCTAACCATCAAGGCATGATCCACTGGACTGTGTTCAGTTTGATGCTCGGCCAGATAGAGGCGTCGACGTTTCATCAATTCAGCCTGTAATAAATGCAAAGGCAACAAATACGGTTTACGCACCTGCATCGATTGATCCAGCACTTCATTATTGCTTAGAAGTTTAGATTCACCTTTCAGGCGAAGTAGGGTATCGACCGCATTTTGCAGGCGTTGACGTAACTCGACACCAAGAACTTTTAAGTCCTGATCTTGAGTCAGATGAGATTCATAATACAGCGCAATATCTGCATCGGACTTGGACAGCACCATTTCCAGCATATCAATCAATGTCTGGAAATAAGGCCATTGTTCAAGCATCTCATCCAGCGTGTTTTTATGTTGTCCATGAACCTGATTGATCGCGGTACCGGTACCGAGCCATGCTGGTAGCATCAGGCGAATCTGTGTCCATGCAAATACCCATGGAATGGCACGTAAGGACTCGATCCCCCCACTGACTTTACGTTTGGCTGGTCGTGATCCGAGCGGCAACATCTGTAATTCCAGCTCAGGGGTAACGGTACGTAGATAACTCACAAAATTTGGATTTTCACGCACGGTTTGGCGATAAACCTGTACCGATAAATCCGTCATCTGATTCATCAGGTCACGCCATTGTTGTTTCGGCTCAGGTGGCGGGAGTAAGGTCGCTTCCAAAGTCGCTGCGGTGTAGATTTCCAGATTTTGCAGGGCAATGCCTTCCAGACCGAATTTAAAGCGAATCATCTCACCTTGCTCAGTGACACGAATCGCGCCAGAAATCGAACCCGGTGGTTGAGAGAACAGGGCTTGCTGGGTCGGTGCACCACCACGGCTGATTGAACCCCCACGACCATGGAATAAGGTCAATTGCACGCCATGCTGTTTGGCAATCGCCGTCAGTTCTTCCTGAGCACGATATTGCGCCCAGTTGGCTGACATAAAGCCTGCATCTTTGGCGGAGTCGGAGTAGCCAATCATGACTTCATGCTTGCCTTGAATATGCTGTTTATACCAATGCATATTGAATAGGGTATTCATGGTTTTGGCGGCGCCGTCGAGATCTTTTAAGGTCTCGAATAAAGGCACCACACGTAGCGGCTGCTGGATGCCCGCTTCTTTTTGAAGTAACAACACTGCCAGCACATCACTTGGATATTCTGCCATCGAAATAATATAGGCGCCCAGACTCTCAGGTGGCTGTTCTGCCAAGGTGCGCATGGTGGCAAACACTTCGAGTACGTCGGAATGCTGAATCAGGCTACCTTCAGGCTCATTAAAAAATTTCGGCAGTAATGGGCGCTTGCTTTGCAGTTCCTGAATCAGGAAGTTCTGGCGTGCCTGTTCGGTCCACGATTCAAAATTGCCTAGACCCAAATATTCAGTAATGGCGGAAATCGCTTGGCGATGACGCCCCGATTCCTGACGGATATCGAGTTTTAGTAGTTCAATTCCGAAGCAATTCACCCGATAAATAAAGTCGAGTAATTGTCCGTTGGCAATCTCAGCCATGTTACAGTCGATCAATGAGCGATAGCACAGTAATAGCGGTGCGAGTAATTCATCTTTGGTTCTGATGATATTGCTGTCATCTGCTGCTTCAGTGCCTTGCAGACGATGGGCCAACCATGTACGTGTCGCTTTTAAACGTTCGCGGGTTTCGCGTAAATATTCACGATACGGTTCTGGATGTTCATAACCCAAAGCTTGCGTCAGTTCGTCGGAACAGCTTTGAATCGACAATTCCCAACGCAGATTTTCAATATCACGCAGATAGAGATCTGCTGCTTGCCAGCGTGACAACCACAAGACTTCTTGCGTAACTTGATGAGTCACATTCGGGTTGCCATCACGGTCTCCACCCATCCACGAAGCAAAGCGAATCGGTGCAACATTGAGTGGCAGACTTTGTTCACAATGTTGTTGAGACAGTTCATTCAGTTCGCGAACAAATTTAGGTACGGCATTCCAGAGTGATTGTTCAATCGTCGCAAAGCCCCATTTCGCTTCATCCACAGGGGTTGGGCGGTGTTGACGAATTTCATCGGTCTGCCACGCTGAGCTGATCAATTGCTTGAGTGTTGCAATGGTTTGTTGACGTTCTTTCGGGGTCAGCTTTTGCTGATCTAATTGTGAAAGGCAATCGGTAATGTCGTCATATTTTTGAATTAAGGTACGACGGCTGACTTCGGTTGGGTGGGCCGTCAGCACCAGTTCAATTTTTAAATCACAGATTTGTTGAAATAGTTGTTGAGCATTGATCTGCTGACTTTTGAATTTTTCAAACAAATGCGGGAGTGGATTAGGACTTGGCGCCTGCTCATCAAACTCGGCCTGACGACGGCTCCGCACCACATGGTACTGTTCCGCAATATTGGCAAAGTTAAGAAAATGTGAGAAAGCACGGGTCAGCGGTAAAATCTCTTCATCTTTTAAACCGAGGAAAAGTTGTTCTAGCTGTTTTTCTGCTTCGATCTGGCCGTCACGTGCGCCTTTGGCTAATGCCCGAATTTGCTCAATCTGATTAAACAAATCTTGCCCAGCATGTTGCTTTAAGGTCTCTCCCAGTAAGTTGCCCAGTAAGCGGACATCTTCACGTAGTGGAGCAGTGATTTGCTGAATCATTCTAATTCTCCTGTTGTTCTCATTCGACTATAGCGCGATTGAAAGACAATCCAAGAGCAGAACGTAAAAAAATGTGAAATTTATCTAAACTTTAGTCTGATATTTAAGCAAAAAAATCTCGATTGCATGCTGAATCATCTGATCGATTTCATCTGCTGTTGGAACAGGCGCTAAACCGAGTAACACTTGCTGGTGACGGATCCCCAGCAGCAAGGAAATGATCAGTTCAGTCTGTTTGATCGGTTCATCGGTCTGAATAAATTTAAACGCGATGGCTTGCTCAAAAAAATCACACCAGACATGACACATGCGGGTATGTGACGCATCAAAAAACTGTCGGGTTAAGGGACTCTGTTCCGCCGCCAGTTCAAATAGGACACAATCCAGTTTCAGAGCTTCAGGAAGATAAATGATATTTAAAGCCCGCTGGCACATGAGAAGCAAGGCCTGTTTAAAATCAGAGTCCGCCGTCAGTTCAAACTGTTTGGCTCGAATCGATTCTTCGCAACTTTCTTGAATCGCGCACATGAACAGATTGTTTTTGTCCTGAAAGTGGTTGTACACCGTAAGTTTAGTGACGCCTGCTTCTTTGGCGATCTGGTTCATGTTGGTGGCGTGGTAACCCATTTTTAAAAAAATAGATTTTGCGGCCTGTAAAATTTTGGCTCTTTTCTCTAAATCTTTAGGGCGACCACTATGGATTTGCACGTTATCTTTCTCTTTTAATCAATTTAAAAATCAGATAGGTAGATTTATTTTTTAATTAATGTACCTGTGAGTATATTAATTAAAAAATAAACAATCTATGATAATGCTCATATCACGCCTTAAAAATCAATTTGAATAAGAGCGCAAACAGATGAAACAGATCAATCGTATCATATTGGGGTTCGTCATTGTCAGTAGTGTCGTCCTCAGCGCCTGCCAGAAAGAGGTGCCCAAGACTGAGGAAATTCCTTATGTCATGGTGGCCCAGCCGAGTGGCAACCATGTTGAGCAAAAAAGCTATGCAGGGGATGTGCAGGCGAAACAGCAAACTGCTTTGGCCTTCCGTGTCGGGGGACAGATCACCGAACGTTATGTCGATGTCGGGGATCGGGTCAAAGTTGGACAGGTGCTGGCGAAGCTAGATGTAAAAGATGCGCAATTGCAAATGAATGCGGCCAAGGCACAGTTACAAAGTGCGCAGGCTGCTGCAAAAATTGCCGCAGAAGAATATCAGCGTTATCAGCAGTTATTACCGGTCAATGCGGTCAGCCGTTCGCAATTTGATGCGGTCAAAAATCAGTATGAATCTGCACAGGCAGGCTTACAGCAAGCTCGTTCTAATTATGAAGTATCGTCCAATCAAACGGGTTACAACCAGCTTATCTCGAATAAGAATGGGGTGATTACCCAGCGTCAGATCGAGATTGGGCAAGTGATCGCGGCAGGGCAGGCTGCCTACCAGTTAGCCATTGATGGTGAACGCGAAGTGGTGTTTGGTGTGCCTGAACAGGCGGTCAGCACCATTAAAGTAGGACAGCCAGCATGGGTTACCTTGTGGTCGCAACCTGAGGCACGTTTTGCTGCCAAAGTGCGTGAGGTTTCTCCAGCAGCGGATCAGTCTCGAACCTTTACAGTGAAGGTTTCTTTGCTGGAAGGCCAGTCCAGTATTCAATTGGGTCAAAGTGCGCGAGTGTTCTTCGTGACACAAGACAATAATGTATTGAGTGTGCCTTTATCCAGTGTTACTGCCAATGATCAGCAAGCCTACGTCTGGGTGGTGAATGCCAATCAAACCATTCGTAAAGTGCCTGTGACTTTAGGGACTTATGGTCGTGACAGTGTACCCGTCCTTTCAGGCTTAAAAGCGACTGACTGGGTCGTGGTGGGTGGTGTGCATTTGTTACGAGACCAGCAAAAAATTCATCCCGTTGATCGTGATAATCGCGACATTCGTGTCAAAACGGGAGGTTAAACATGAAATTTAACCTTTCAGAATGGGCACTCAAAAATAAGGGCATTATCCTTTATTTTATGCTGCTGCTCGGCATCGTTGGGATAATGTCCTATTCCAAACTTTCGCAAAGTGAAGATCCGCCATTTACCTTTAAAGTGATGGTGGTGCAGACTTATTGGCCGGGGGCAACCGCAAAAGAAGTCTCAACGCTGGTGACAGATCGAATTGAAAAGGAGTTGATGACCACGGGGCAGTATGACCGCATCATGGCGTATTCACGTCCAGGTGAGTCCTTGGTGACTTTTGTGGCTAAAGACAGTTTACCGTCTAGTGCCATTCCAGATATCTGGTATAACGTGCGCAAAAAGGTCAATGATATTCGGACCCAATTGCCAAGCGGTGTACAAGGGCCTTTCTTTAATGATGAATTTGGAGATACCTTCGGCAACATCTATGTACTGACGGGCAAAGACTTTGACTATGCGGTAATGAAAGAATATGCCGACCGTTTGCAACTGCAATTACAACGGGTCAAAGATGTCAGCAAGGTTAATCTGGTGGGACTACAAGACCAGAAAATCTGGATTGAATTGTCCAATACCAAGGCAGTGCAATTAGGTGTGCCTGTCACCGCGATACAGGAAGCCATTCAGAAGCAAAACGATATGGCGGGTGCGGGTTTCTTTGAAACAGGGACTGACCGTATTCAAATTCGGGTCAGTGGACATTTACATAGTGTCGATGACCTGAAAAAAATGCCGTTACTGGTCGGTGACAGAACCATTCAACTGGGTGATGTTGCCGAGGTCTATCGCGGTTTTAGCGAACCTGCACAGCCACGCATGCGTTTTATGGGTGAGAACGGGATCGGGATTGCGGTCTCGATGCGTAAAGGTGGTGACATCATTGCGCTAGGTAAAAATCTTGAAACTGAATTTAACCGTTTGCAAAAAAGCTTACCTTTGGGCATGAAACTGCAAAAAGTGTCTGATCAGCCTGTGGCGGTACAACGCAGTATTCAGGAGTTCTTAAAAGTTCTCGCGGAAGCGGTGATTATCGTCTTGCTGGTGAGTTTCTTCTCGCTGGGTTTCCGTACGGGCTTAGTGGTGGCACTTTCTATTCCACTGGTTTTAGCCATGACCTTTGCAGGCATGAACCTGTTCGATGTGGGACTCCATAAGATTTCATTGGGCGCATTGATTTTGGCGCTCGGGTTGCTGGTCGATGACGCCATTATCGCGGTTGAAATGATGGCGATTAAGATGGAGCAGGGCTACAGTCGACTCAAAGCAGCAGGCTTTGCATGGCAAACCACGGCCTTCCCGATGCTGACAGGTACCCTGATTACCGCAGCAGGTTTTTTGCCGATCGCAACTGCCCAATCTGGAACAGGGGAATATACCCGTTCTATTTTTCAGGTGGTGACCATTGCCTTAATCGTGTCATGGATTGCCGCGGTATTATTTGTCCCTTATCTGGGGGAAAAATTACTGCCTGATTTTACTAAACAGAAGCAGCAAGCCGCCTGGTATGTTCGATTATGGGCAAGATTGCGTAAGCAACCTGCGCCTATCGTGGAAGCGCATGGACAACACCATGATCCTTACCAATCCAAATTTTATCAGTCTTTCCGTCGTGTGGTCGAAATCTGTATCACCTATCGTAAAACCGTCATCGCTGTCACAGTCGGGATTTTTGTGTTGTCGGTGGCGATGTTTAAGCTGGTGCCGCAACAGTTCTTCCCGCCATCGAATCGTGCTGAAATTCTGGTGGATTTAAAACTGGAAGAAGGCGCATCTTTGACCGCGACGGAACAAGCCGTGCATAAGGTGGAACAATTCCTGTCGAAACAAAAAGGCATTGATAATTATGTGGCTTATGTCGGGACGGGTTCACCACGGTTCTACTTGCCTTTGGATCAGCAATTGCCGCAAGCCAGCTTTGCCCAGTTTGTGGTGTTGGCTTCGTCTTTGGATGATCGTGATGAAATCCGTCGTTCTCTAGACACACAAATCAAGCAGCTATTACCTCAAGTGCGCACTCGGGTGTCATTACTGGAAAATGGCCCACCTGTAGGTTATCCATTGCAATATCGTGTTTCGGGTGAAGATCTCGGCACAGTCCGTCAATGGGCACAAAAAGTGGCAAAAGTCCTGAGTGAAGATCCAAACACCACCAATGTGCATCTGGATTGGGGCGAGCCAAGCAAAATCATTGCGATTGAAATTGATCAGGATCGTGCCCGTCAAATGGGCGTATCTAGTGTCGATCTTGCAAACTTCCTGAATGCCTCGGTCACTGGGTCGGTGATGAATCAATATCGTGAAAAACGTGAATTGATCGAAATCCGCTTACGTGGTGATAAGTCGGAACGGGTTGAAGTGGCTTCTTTGGCGAGCTTGGCGGTACCGACCAGCAAAGGCACCACTGTGCCGTTAGCGCAAATTGCAAAAATTGAATCCCGTTTTGAAGAGGGTTTAATCTGGCATCGTAATCGCCTGCCAACCATTACCGTTCGTGCGGATATTCGTACCCACCTGCAACCTGCGACTGTGGTGCAACAGTTGGCAGAGCAGATGCAGACCTTACGTGCAGACCTGCCAAGTGGCTATTTACTGGAAGTGGGCGGTACCGTTGAGGAGTCCGCGAAGGGACAAAACTCGGTCAATGCAGGTATGCCATTGTTCCTGGCTGTGGTGATGACTTTATTAATGATCCAGCTGCGTAGTATGTCGCGGGCAACCATTGTGTTGTTGACTGCACCATTGGGTTTGATCGGAGTGGTGGCATTCCTACTGCTATTTAATAAACCTTTCGGTTTCGTGGCGATGCTCGGTACGATCGCACTGTCAGGCATGATTATGCGTAACTCGCTCATTTTGATTGATCAGATCGAGCAGGATATACAGGCGGGGCATGTTCCGTGGGATGCAGTTATTGATGCAACCATGCGCCGTTTTCGCCCAATTGTCTTGACCGCACTGGCTGCAGTACTGGCGATGATCCCGTTATCTCGCAGTATTTTCTTTGGTCCGATGGCCGTTGCGATTATGGGCGGATTGATTGTGGCGACCTTATTAACCCTGTTTTTCCTGCCTGCACTTTATGCAGCATGGTTTAAGGTCAAAAAAACAACATAACTATCGTAATTATTTTGTGAATAAAGGTGCGAAATATTGAAAATTTCAATATAGTAGCACCTATATTTTAAGACCAAAAAATAATTGAATTTCATTGCATGACAAATTTTGCACAATGCTGTGAATGAGGTGATATAGAGCATGGGGCAAGACAATATTGAGCAGCATCGCCGCTATGTGGCGATTTCTTACGTGTTCATGTTTCTTGCATTATTTACAATCGTGTTTGCAGCGTTTGCGTACCTGTTAGCACGAAAAGTTGCGATTGTGGATAATGCTGAAGTATGGATACATGCGCATGCACTGTGGATTATGCGTAATGTGCTGTTATTTATCTTGATGGCCTTTTTTGCTGCCCTATGGTTTATTCCATTGTTCTTTTTTGCATGGGATAGCGCACTCTGGGTAACTGCAATGACCGTTGCAGGTGTGGTCTTTAGTTCAATTGCCTGGTTATTTTTATTGAATGCATGGCTAAAAGGCATTGCTAAATACTTTAAAAATAAAGCAGTTTTTTAATTTTACTGCTTTTTTATTGAATTAGACCTTGTAAATTTATCGTACAGCCCCTATTAAGGCTCTGTTGACTTTAGAAATAAAAAGTCAGCAGAGCCTATTTGTTTTTTTAGATTTGAATAAATTCCGTGAGGAGCATCGCCAACCATGGCTAAACGTGATTATTATGAGGTTTTAGGCGTTTCGAAAACCGCAAGTGATGATGAGATCAAGAAAGCCTATCGTAAGTTGGCGATGAAGTATCATCCAGACCGTAACCCTGACAACGCAGAAGCTGAAGAAAAGTTCAAAGAAGCGGCAGAAGCGTATGAAGTGCTTTCTGACGAAGAAAAGCGCAGCATGTATGACCGTGCTGGGCACAGTGCCTTTGAAGGTGGCTTTGGTGGTGCAGGTGGCGGCTTCGGTGGCTTTAGTGCAGAAGATATCTTTAGCCAGTTCGGCGATATTTTCGGTGGTGCGTTCGGTGGCGGTGGCCGTCAGCAACAACGTCAGCGCCGTGGTTCAGACCTCCGCTATGTGATGGAATTGACGCTCGAAGAAGCAGTCAAAGGTGTGAAAAAAACCATTACGTTTACTGCGCCAGCGCCATGTGAAACCTGTGATGGTAAAGGTTCTCAAAATCCGAATGATGTCGAAACCTGCCGTACCTGTCATGGTGCAGGCCAAGTGCGTATGCAACAAGGTTTCTTCTCGGTTCAGCAAACCTGTAGCACCTGCCGTGGTCAAGGCAAAATCATCAAGAACCCATGTAAGAGCTGTCATGGTTCAGGCGTTGCTGACCGTCAGCAAACACTTGAAGTTACCATTCCTGCCGGTGTGGACAATGGCGACCGCGTACGCTTGACGGGTAAAGGTGAAGCGATCCGTGATGGTCAGGCTGGTGATCTATACGTTGAAGTCGTGGTACGTGAACACGAAATCTTCCAACGTGATGGTGCTGATCTATATATGGATGTTCCTGTTAGCATTGCAGATGCTGCATTAGGTAAAGAAATTGAAATTCCGACCCTAGAAGGGCGCGTGAGTTTGAAAATTCCTGAAGGCACACAAACAGGTAAACTTTTCCGCCTACGTGGTAAGGGTGTTCGCCCTGTACGTAGTAGCATGGTCGGTGATTTACTTTGCCGTATTGTGGTAGAAACGCCTGTCAATCTAAACAGTCGCCAGCGTGAATTGTTGAAAGAGCTACAAGCTTCTTTTGATGGGGATGGTCATGCTTCGTCTCCAAAGAAAAAATCATTCTTTGATCGCCTGTTTGACTAATTGGCATTCATAAAAAAACCTGCTTCGGCAGGTTTTTTTATGGGAAATTTTTAGCGCGAGCACAGAGTTTTGCTATAGTAGCTGAATTGTTTAAATAAAAGACTGGGAAAAATTATGTCAACTTCTCCACGCATTGGGATCTTGGGTGCAGGCGGACGCATGGGACGCATTTTGATTCAAGCGGTACAACAGGCAGGCTACCAGCTTGCAGCCGCAGTTGAACGTCCAGAAAGCAGTTTGGTGGGTGCAGATGCAGGGGAACTTGCAGGTATTGGCAACATCGGCGTCAAGATCGTGGGAAGTTTGAGTGAAGTACTGAAGGATTGTGACGTAGTGATTGACTTCACTGCACCTGTTGCCACTGAACAGCATTTGAAGCTTTGCCGTGAAGCGGGTGTGGCAATGGTGATTGGTACCACGGGTATGTCAGATGAACAAAAGGCATTCCTTGAAGAAACAGCAACGCAGACACCCGTCGTGTACGCTGCCAATTATTCAGTAGGGGTCAATGTTTCGATTAAATTATTGGAACTCGCTGCAAAAGTATTTGGTGATACCGTAGATATCGAAATCATTGAAGCGCATCATCGTCATAAAGTCGATGCACCATCAGGTACTGCATTCATGATGGGTGAAGCGATTGCAGATACCTTAGGTCGTGACCTGAAAGAAGTTGCGGTGTATGGACGTGAAGGTTATACCGGCCCGCGTGACCGTCAAACCATTGGCTTTGAGACTATTCGTGGTGGCGATATCGTGGGTGAACATACCGTGATGTTTATTGGTGAAGGTGAACGTGTTGAAGTCACCCATAAAGCGACCAACCGTATGAACTTCGCTTCAGGTGCAGTTCGTGCAGCAGCATGGGTGGTTGGCCGTGAAGCACGTAAATACGATATGAAAGATGTTTTAGGCTTTAACGAGATTGAAGTATAAAACGTTCCTTTTTTGTACTATAAAAGAGCTTGTTGAGCTTTCTTTCCAGTAAAAGTGAAGCAGGCTCTTGCCATCATTAAAACAATTGAGCATGACATGAATAAAAAACATATCGTCCTTGCTACACTACTCAGTATCAGCAGCTTTGCGGTGACTGCTGCATCAGATACTGCCAAATTGAGTTTGCATCGTAATAATATTAAGGTCTGGACCTACCAGACAGAAAATAATCCAATTATTCAATATAAAGCCGAAACGATTTATGATGTGCCGCTGGAACGTGCCGTTGCAGTAGTCCTCGATGTCGAGCGTACGCCACAATGGGTGCCGTATGTGGGCAAGGCGCAAATGCTATCTCGCGATGACAAGAAAGGCGAGTTTACCTTGTATATGGTGCTGGATTTTCCATTTCCTTTAAAAGATCGCGATGTGGTGATTAAAGGCAAAATGACCAAAAATGCGGATGGCAGCATTAGCATTAAAAACAATGCCATTCAGAACAATTATCCTGAGCAACCTGATGTGGTGCGTTTAAGCAAATATGCGGGTGACTGGACTTTCCAGAAATTACCGAATAATCGGGTAAAAGTGACCACCAGCGGATATGCCGATCCAGCGGGTTCGATTCCATTGAGCTTTGTGAATATGTTTGTGCAACAGCAACCGTATCAGATGCTTATGAAAATGAAAAAAGAAGTACTCAACCCGATCTATGCGCAACCAAAGTTGCCAGATTTATTGAAATAATAAAAAAGCCTGATTAAATTCAGGCTTTTTTTATTACCATCAGGCTTGAGGGCATTGTTGTAGCTGAGTGGCTGGTTTGGCTGCTAATTTCATTTGAATGAAAACCAGAATTAAACCAATGCCTGCCAGTGCAGCGCCGATCATTGAGACTGCAGTGTAATTCAGACCAAGACTTAATACTGCGCCACCTGCTGCGGCACCAATCGCATTGCCCAAGTTAAAGGCGCCAATATTCACGGAAGAAGCAAGGCCCGAGGCTTCATGTGCCACTGACATCACACGCATTTGTAATGGCGGTACGATGGCAAAGGCGGCTGCGCCCCAGATCACCAAACCAAGTGCTGCACCTACTTGGGTTTGAGCAAGGATTGGGAAAATCAGCATCAATCCGATCAATAAACCTAAGAAACCAATCAAAGTCTTGTTGATAGACAGGTCTGCAAACTTGCCACCGAAATGGTTACCGATTGAGAAACCAATCCCGATCAAAACCAGCATCATGGTGATAAAGGTCGGTGAGGCATGGGTGAACTCAACCAGACTTGGCGCGATATAGGTATAGAGCGTAAACATCGCTGATGCTCCGAACACCGTAGTCAGCAACGCCAATACGACAGGTAAACGGGTCAGGACTTTCAGCTCCATTTTTACATTTGGTTTTTGTCCAACTGATCCTACCGGCAGCGCTTTCCAGAGGGAGAGTATCGTAATCACACCAAGTGCTGAAATCGCAAGGAAAGACATGCGCCAGCCGATGTTTTGCCCGACCCAAGTTGCAAGCGGGACACCACCAATATTGGCAATGGTCAGGCCCATGAACATGGTGGCAACAGCACTGGCCTGTTTATTGGCAGGAACCACGCTGGCAGCGACCACAGAGCCAATTCCGAAGAAAGCACCGTGGTTCAGGCTGGTAATCAATCGAGCGCCCATTAAGCTCATATAGTTCGGTGCAAATGCTGCAATCAGATTACCGATCGTAAAAATTGCCATCAGCAAAATCAATGCATTACGACGCGCAAAACCACCAAACCATAAGGTCATGATCGGTGCACCCAGCATTACGCCCAGTGCATAACCCGTAATCAGCATACCCGCGCTGGGGATCGATACGCCTAGATCATTGGCGATATTGGGCAATAGCCCCATGGGTGAGAACTCGGTGGTGCCGATGGCAAAGGCACCAATCGCCAAAGCCAGCAAGGGCAGGTTAATGCGGCTGCTCATGTTATTTGTCCCATTCAGGCGCAAATGGTTCTGGACTCACTTCTCGACCATTACGTTCCAGTTGGGCAATCAACTGCATTTCCTCTGCAGTTAAAGTTAAGTCTTGTGCTTTTAGGTTGCTGATCAGGTTTTCACGTTTGGTTGATGAAGGAATCACAGCAAAGCCATTTTGTAGTGCCCAAGCCAATGCCACTTGTGCGCTGGTTGCCTGATGCTGTGCAGCGATCTCAAGTAGGGTGGGATCATTTAATACCTTGCCATAAGCCAAAGTCATGTAAGAAGTCACATCAATATTTTGTTCACGCAGGAAGTTGACCAAGGTACGGTTCTGTAAATATGGACTGAGTTCAATTTGGTTGGTGGCAATGTGTTCTACACCAATGCTGTCAATCGCTTGTTGGGTCAAGGCAATATTAAAATTCGAGATCCCAATGTGCTGAGTCAGACCTTGCTGTTTGGCTTCTAGAAGCAGTTGCATTACGGTTGGAATGGACACACCTAGTTGTGGGGCAGGCCAGTGAATTAAAGTCAGGTCTACTGCATCGGTACGCAACTTTTGCAAGCTGTCTTTTAGGCTTGGAATAAACTTATCTTCCGTAAAATTGTCGACCCAGATTTTTGTGGTGAGGAAAATATCCTGACGTGCGACACCACTTTCAGCAATGGCTTGACCCATAGCCGCTTCATTTTCATAAACCTGTGCGGTATCGATGGCACGATAGCCGACGTCTAACGCTGTTTTAACCGAGTCAATCACGGCTTGATCTTTGAGACGGAAAGTACCTAAACCAAATTGAGGGATACGCATATTTTTCACCTGATTTTTTTCATGCTCTAAGGAGCGATTTTGTTGATGGCTGTCATTTTGCGATGATTATTGTTGCTAAAAAATAGATGAATTTGCAAAATACAGTTGACTAAATATCAATAATAGAGAGGCGGTGATGAAATCAACCGTAGAAGAACTTCTTGCCTTTATGACCATTGTCGATACTGGTTCTTTTATCGCTGCTGCTGAACGTCTGGGACAAACTGCATCGGGACTGAGCCGTTCACTGAGCCGTCTGGAATCCAAGCTTGAGGTGACGCTGTTAGAACGCACCACCCGCAAATTAAAACTGACGCAAGAAGGGCAGCAATTTCTTAATCATGCCCGCAAAATCCTGAGCGATCTCAACGCGGCGGAAGAAGCACTGCAAAAATCCGATCAGGACACTTCAGGACTCATTCGGATTGACTCTGCGACACCTTTTATTTTGCATGTGATTACGCCGCTGGTCCATAAATTCCGACGCTGCTATCCCAATATTGAAATTGAGTTGAACAGTAATGATTTGGTGATTGATTTACTGGAACATAAAACCGATGTTGCCTTCCGCTTTGGGGAACTGCATGACTCCAGTCTGCATGCCAAACTGGTGTGTAAGAGCCGTATTTATATCGTTGCCAGTCCCGACTATTTAAGCCGTAAAGGCATTCCTCAAAAGCCGAAAGATTTACTTGAACATGATGTCGTTGGCTTTACCCGACCTGCCTATATCAATAAATGGCCTCTGAAAATTGAAGGGGAATATTTTCAGGCGCAACCTAAAATCAAGGCGTCAAGTGGAGAAACTGTTCGTCAATTGTGCCTGCGGGGGCAAGGCATTGCTCGTCTGTCAGAGTTTGAGATCTGGAAAGACTTGAATGAAGGGCACTTGGTCGCACTGTTTGAAGACCAGATTGAACATTCTTATCAACGCATCCATGCGGTGTATTATCAGCAAGAGCATTTGCCGAAACGTGTCCGGTTATTTATTGAATTTTTGACTGAGCAATTAAGTCAGGGCTTTTCGGTTTGCCAATAGCATCATTTTGCAGCTGTACATTCAGGACGGGTACTAACGCACCAGTGGCCTGAATGACCGACACCACAATATGCTGTTGTTGTAAGCGGCATTCCAGTTCCATCGTCGGTAAATACTGGCTTGGCAGCATCACACCATTTTCATTTGGCTTTTTATAAGTCATTTTGATGATACGGGTCTGCTCTGGGGCATCGCGCTTTTCCATTCTCCATAGCTCATAGGTGGTTTGATTTTGCATACGTAAGTAACCTTCTGAGAGAGACTTACAAACCTGTTGTTGTGGATAGCTGGCCTGAGCCGAGAAGTCGCAGCCCGTAAATAGAATTGTACTGAGTATAAATAAGATTTTATTTTTCATGATGTTATCCTTTGGTTGTTGATTTTTATAGCTTAACGGTGTTGTATAAACCAATACAGATACAGAAATTTATAAAAAAGCAGTACAGAGATGACTTTCCAATATCAACGTTTAGCAGAACAACTGGCGCATAAGATTTATCAGCATGAATTACAACCTCAGCAGAAGCTCAGTTCTTTAAGGGAATTTGCTCGTCAGCAGAGTGTTAGCCTGAGTACGGCACAGCAATGCTATGAATTACTGGAAGCCAAAGGGTTGATTTATGTCAAAGCCAAATCGGGTTATTTCGTCAGTTCAAGGCAATATCAAAGTCCTGTCCCAGATAGCCCACGTTTTGAATCGATGATTCGGCAAGTTTCAAATTTAGACCTGCAAAATCAGATTCAAACCGCTTCGATCCAGAACCATTTAACGCCTTTGGGCGCGATTCAATTATCCCCACATTTGATTCCTGTGGATGGCTTACGCCGTTCCTTGCAACGTGCGCTGAAACACTGTCAGCCAGAAGATTTTCTATATTGTAATAAACAGGGACACCAACAGTTGCGGCAAGCCTTGTCGGATCATTGGCGCGAAGATGGTATCTATGTTGCGACAGACGATATTTTTATCAGCAATGGTTGTATGCCCGCGTTGTCGCTGTTGATTCAGCAGATCACCAAACAAGGCGATAGCATTCTGATTCCAACACCCACCTTTAATGGTCAGTTGCAAATGCTGGCCAGCCTAAAACGCAAGATTATTGAAATTCCAGCCGACCATCGTGGCATTGATCTGGAGCGTTTGGAATTCTTTATGAAACAGGGCAGTGCCAAGCTGTGTTTGATGACTGCCAATTTTCAAAATCCATTGGGCTATTGCCTGACCAATGAAGAAAAGCAGCACATCGCCAAGCTGGCTCAGCAGTATGAATGTTTTATTCTGGAAGATGATATTTATGGAGAATGCAGTTTCCAGAAGGAGCGACCTTTGCCGATACGCTATTGGGATCAGGAGGGCTATGTAATCTGGTGTGGATCGGTGTCTAAATCTTTATCGGCCGCTTATCGTGTTGGCTGGTTCTGTTTGGGACAGCAATTACAATATTTAAGACCGAAATTATTGGCGAATAATGTGGGGGTGAATACGCCTTTACAGTTGGGACTGGCTGATTTTATTTATAGTCGTGGTTATCGGGAGCATCTCGATCATTTAAGACCTCAGCTTATGCAGCAGGTGGAGCAGTATCGAGCGTTTATCTTAGAGGTGTTTCAGGGGATTCCAATTGCCTTGAGTCAGTCACAGGGTGGTTATGCTTTATGGCTGCAACTTCCAGCGAGTATTACAGGTTTGGAGCTTTATTATCTGGCGCAAGAGCAGGGCATTAATATCGTGCCGGGGGAAGTCTTTGGAGAAGACCGACGCTATCAGCATTTTTTACGCTTAAATGCGGGACATGCCTTAACTGCAGAAATCCGCCAAGCCATACAGCAATTGGCGGACTGGACGCGAAAAAGTTTGAATTAATCGAAGTCTGCTTTTAGAACGATACGATAGCGGGCTTGGCCTGAATGCAGTCGTTCAATTGCTTCATTGAGTTGAGACATTGGGTATAGCTCAATCTGTGGGGCAATATTTTTACGCGCTGCGAACTGTAAAAGTTGGCGCAGTGCCAAAGGGGAACCTGTTGGGGAGGAGGTGACCGATTTAGCTCCATTCATGAGTGTTCCCACCGAAACAGGTATTGGCTCTAAAGTCACGCCTAAGAAATGTAGACTGCCATTCGCTGCAAGCGTGCTGAGGTAGGCTTGCCAATTCAGCGTCACATTCACCGTACTGAGCAACAAATCAAATTTGCCGCGTTGTGCCTTGATGGCTTGTGCATCACGACTATTCACCACATGATCTGCACCCATGGCTTTCAATTCATCGGTCTTGTCTGAGCTAGAGCTAAATGCGGTCACTTCGCAACCCCATGCCTTGAGCAATTTAATCGCCATATGGCCGAGACCACCAATTCCAATCACCCCGACATGGTGGGTCGCCTGAATTTTATGTTTCAGCAAAGGATCAAATACAGTAATACCTCCACACAGTAGCGGACCTGCACTTTCTGGATTTAACGCTTCTGGCAGCGGAATGACCCATTGCCAGCCTGCACGGACCTTATCGGCAAAACCACCTGCATGCCCGACAATGGTTGAAATCTTTTCACCCGTACAGAGCACCTGATTACCGCCAATACATGGATCACAGGCCTGACAGGTTTCAGCCGTCCAGCCGATACCAACACGCTGACCGATCTGAAGTCCTTTCGCCTCTGAACCGAGCGCAACGATGGTACCAATAATTTCATGTCCAGCGACCGCAGGGTAGACCGATGAATGCCAGTCATTATTAATGACAGACAGATCGGAATGGCACAGGCCACAATATTCGACTTTGACTTCAACCTGATGCGCCTGTAACTCGCCCGCATCAAATTGATAAGGAACTAACTGTTCACCAGCCTGCATTGCTGCATAAGCACGAATCTGGTTATTGCTCATTCAAGGAACTCCTGTAGAAGGAAAAGCGATGATTTTTGATTATTTAAAATGGCAATGATTTTCGTGGTCGTTGACCATGCCAACGGCTTGCATAAACGCATAACAGGTGGTCGGGCCGACGAACTTAAAACCACGCTTTTTGAGTGTTTTAGATAATTTCTGGCTTATTTCTGTTTGGGCAGGGGCTTCACGATAATTCACTACATCATTATTTTCGGTTTGATGATCCACAAAACTCCATAGCCAGGCAGGTACATCTGTGACTTCATCTTTGAGTTTAAGCCAAGCCAGCGCATTGTCTCGAATTGCTTTCAGTTTACCAATGTGACGAATTAAACCTGCATCACTGAGCTTGAGTTCCAGTTCATCATCTGTCAGTGCAGCAATTTTTGTGATGGGATGGTCGAAGAAGTGGGTGCGGTAGTGTTCACGTTTTTTCAGAACCGTGATCCAGGAAAGTCCTGCTTGCTGACCCTCAAGACAGAGCATTTCAAATAAATGTGCTTCATCATGTTGTGGCTTGCCCCATTCCTGATCATGGTAGGCCATATAGAGCGGATCATCGGAGCACCAGCCACAGCGTTGAGTTGACATATTTGATGCTCCTTATTGTTATGTGTACATGATGATTAAAGTTTGAATGCCACCCATTCATTTGGGCGAGTATCCCAATAATACAGTTCTGCGTTGTTTAAATCAGCAAATTTAAGCCAAAAGTCTTTCCCCGATTTATCGGCAAAACCCGTACTGATGAGCAAGGCATCTTCAGTAATTTCCATGATCCAGCCTTGGTAGCTGGTGCCATTCAGGATGATTTTTTGCTGGTTGCCCGACTCTGCAAATACAACCAGCCGTTCAATCAATGCTTCAGACATTGTAGATTCCTAACGTAAATATGGGTATGGATTGACTGCACCACGCCCTTTGCCATTTAAATAAATTCCGTAATGTAAATGTGGAGAGGTATAACGCGCATTGCCCGTATTGCCCACATAACCGATCAGGTCGCCTTTGCGAACATAGTCCCCGACATTGAGACCACGCTTATGTCCGTTAAGATGGGCATAATAATGCCACGAACCTGCTGGACCAATGATCCAGATCACCTTTCCACCTAAATTATTATTACGTAAATCAGCAACTAAGCCCTCGGTCGCACTATACACTTTCGTACCGCGCTCTGCCATGATATCAATGCCTTCATGACTACGTCCTTGACTGCGTGCAGCGCCCCAAGTATCTCGTAATTCATTGCGGCTGACGCCTTTTACTGGAACTGGCAAGCGGCTATCCAAGCGCATGCTTTTCAGCTTATTGACCTGTGCATTGGGCAAAGGTGCTGGTTTTTTCGGCGCTGTGGCACAAGCTGAAAGTAAAATAATGAACACACCAAGCAGCGTATAAGAAATTGGATGACGCACAAAAACTCCTTATATTTTGATCTACAGCAGTGAGGTCACTTAAGCTTTTTGCTTTGCTGTAATCAGTTTTTTCATAGCCGTGGGAATACCTTTGGCAATTGCTGTTTCTGGACTCAGCCATACGCCGTTAAGTTCAATACTGAGCTGTTCTTTTTGATCATGTTCCACGTGGAACAGTTGTTCATTCAGTAACCATGTAAAGTGAGTGAAGCTATGGCTAATCTGCAAAGATGATACTTGAGCTTGCAGTTTAAAGTGCTGTTCAATCTGTTGTAATTCGGTTGCTTGCTCAATGATAGGGAGGCAGTACAATCCGCCCCACAGCCCGTGGGCTTCACGTTGTTGCCACAGCCATTCATCACCAGATTGGATCAGTAACACATTGGCTGTTTTGACTGGAACGGGTTTTTTGGCTTTTTTAAAAGGAAGTTGCTGTTCCACACCTTGCTGGTAGGCCTGACAATGCTGTTGCATTGGACAATATAAACACAGTGGTTTTTTCGGGGTACACACCGTTGCGCCTAAATCCATAATTGCTTGTGTGTAATCATGGTTGCGTTGGTGCGGACAAAGCTCTTCTGCGATTTGCCAGAGCGTCCGTTCGTGCTGTGGTTTGGATAGGTCATCTTCGATGGCAAGAAAACGGGCTAAAACACGTTTTACGTTGCCGTCCATAATCACGCCGTATTGGCGTAAGCCCAATGACATCAATGCTCCCGCAGTTGAACGACCAATGCCTGGGAGTTCTATCCACTCTTCTAGTGTTTCTGGGAATTTACCTTTTTGACTGACCATCCCCGCAGCTTTATGCAGGTTACGGGCGCGGGCGTAGTAGCCAAGTCCTGCCCAATAGGGGGCGACATCATCCCAACTGGCTTGTCCCAGACTTTCCACGGTTGGAAAGCGTTCGATAAAACGATCGAAATATTGCAGTACAGTTTTGACTTGGGTCTGTTGCAGCATGATTTCTGAGACCCAAACCTTGTACGGATCATCGGCGATTTGCCAAGGTAAGTCGTGGCGACCATGTTGGTCGTACCAGCGAAGTAGTGCATCAGAAAATGAGAAATCAGACATGAATCAGGTCAGTAAAAAGCAGGGCTGTAGTATAGCGGAAATAGGTCTTTCTGAGCTGTTAAAATTCTGTTGAAACATAAACAGTGTATAGATAGCAAAGTATTTCAAACTTTTATTAAATTTCAGTCGTTATTTGTTTTTGGGGTAGGCGGCATGGATGCCGCCTTTGCACGAGCTTAAATATCAGGATGATGTTGACAGGGATTTACATTTTGAAAAATCATTTACCGATTACTTCAAATGTTTATCTAATAGCTCATACATCGCTTCAAGCCCTTGGCGCTCTGCTTCTGCGTTATAACCTAAATCAACATTGTTGGCTTTGGCACGTTCATCAGCAAGCGGGTTACTAAAACCATGCTTGGCATCTTCAAAAATAATCACGTCGTGGTCGACTTCAGCATCATGCATTTCCTGACGGAAGCTCGCAACATCATCCAAAGTTACCATGCTATCTAGCTCGCCATGCAGAACTAAAATCTCAGCCTTTATCTTGCCTTTTTCAGCCAGTGCTTTTGGACTTAAAACCGCATGGAAGGTTGCAACAGCTTCGATCTGTGCACCTGAGCGCGCTAAATCCAGCACTACTTTTCCGCCATAACAGAAACCAATTGCCGCCAGTTTTTCAGCATTGACTTCTGGTTGGGCAGCCAAGGTTGAGAGACCAGCCTGAGCACGATCAACAATGGTCTCTGGCTGTTCAAAGGTCTGATTCATCCATGCTGAAGCTTGAGGTACAGCCGTTGTAACTTTCTTATCACCATACATATCAATTGCTAGTGCGGCAAAACCATGTTCAGCCAGCTCACGCGCGCGTTGTTCGGTATATTCATTACGGCCCCACCATTCAGGTGCAACAATCACCCCAGCAACGGGTTGATCAGTGACGGGCGTTGCGAAATAACCAATCAGGCGTTGACCATCTGGTGCAGTGTATTCAATTTCACGAGTATTGACTGTAAAGCTCATTCTATAATCCTGATCTGTATTTTTAGAATGCATTGATTAAAGCATAAAAAAAGAAAATTGAAGATATCGTCAAACAACAAATGCTAGCGTCTTGGTCTTACACAGGCATAAAAAAAGAAGAATACGGAGATTCTTCTTTTTTTATTGAGTTAGGTTAAATCCTTAGACTTTACCTCTGGATATGAAACCAACGATAGCTAAGATCACGGCGACAACCAGTAAGATCACAGCGAAATCTTTGGATAAACCCGCAACCCCACCAAAACCTAATAAACTGGCAATGAGTGCGATTACAGCAAAAATAATGGCCCAACGGAACATGTCGTGTCCTCCTAATTTTTCGTTATGAATCTAATATAGCGTGGGTTTTTTGAACAAAATGTGGTGTTTCTGTGGTTCAAATGTTTAATACTTAAAGAAATGTTAAGCTAGAAATGAGATTGAAAAGCAAGACATAGGACAGCAATGCTATAATCAAACACTCGTTTGAAATAGAAACAACTGGTATGTCCCTCAAACTTCGTCCTAACTTCTGGAAACAATATTCGCTTGATCAGCTCAATGAGGCTGAATGGGAAGCATTGTGTGATGGCTGCGGTTTGTGTTGCCTAGTAAAACTGGAAGATGAGGAGACTGGCGAAGTTGCCTATACCAAAGTGTCGTGCAAATTGCTGGACTGTAAAACAGCGCGTTGTTCAGATTATCCTAACCGTCAGCAGCAAGTACCAGATTGCATCCAGCTCACATTAGAGCAGCTCACAACAATCTCATGGTTACCGCCGAGCTGTGCCTATCGTCGTTTGAGTGAAGGCAAGAATTTACCCTCATGGCATTATTTAAATACTGGTTCTCGTCAGAGCGTGATCCGAGCCAAGAAATCTGCCGCAGGACGTTGCATCTCTGAAAGCGAGATTGATGAAGAGCAGATCGAAGACTATATCGTGCGCTGGGTCCGCTAACTGAAAATTTCACCAAATGTTTAAAACATGCTTTGCATAAAACAACATTTTTACAGTATTTTGACTGGCATATCTCCGTAAGATGAGTCTTATAAAGAGGGAGATAAGCAATGAAGAAATTATTGATAACACCTTTGGTTTGTAGCAGTTTTTTATTTTTGTTGGCCTGTGGTCCGAACAATACCAATTCTAAAACCCCTGATCAAAATGCTGAGCAGCAAAGTCCAACCAATACGGCAAAGCAGACCTATCGTACCGAGACGGTGGCTTCATTTGATGAGCCTTGGGCGGTGACCAGTCTGCCTGATCAACGTTTGTTGATTACGGAACGCAAAGGACAATTAAAATTATTTGATCCTCAAACCAAGACCAGCCTGAATGTCTCAGGTGTTCCTTCAGTAAGTTATGGTGGACAGGGCGGACTTGGTGATGTGGTTTTACATCCCGATTTTCAGCATAACCATTGGCTCTATTTGAGTTATGCCAGCAAAGGACAAGGTGGATACGGCGCGGTGATTTCGCGTGCCAAGCTGGATTTATCCAACCCAGAGCAACCCAAATTGACCGATTTAAAAACCATCTGGCAGCAAGTGCCGAAGGTCTCTGGTCAGGGACATTACGGACATCGGATGCTGTTTGGTTCAGATGGAAAGTTATGGGTGAGTTCAGGAGAGCGCCAGAAGTTTGATCCAGCTCAGGATTTAAAAAGTAATCTCGGCAAAGTGTTGCGCTTGAACGATGATGGCACCCCTGGGGATGGCAATCCATTTCAGCAGCAAGGTGGTATCACAGCTGAAATCTGGTCACTGGGTCATCGTAATCCACTCGGCATGGCATTTGATGAGAAAGGGCAGCTCTGGGTGGTCGAAATGGGGCCTAAAGGCGGCGATGAGCTGAATCTGATCCTGAAAGGAGCCAACTACGGCTATCCGAAAGTCTCCAATGGTGATCATTATTCAGGTTTACCGATCCCAGATCACAGCACTCGTCCCGAGTTTAAAGCGCCTGAAATCGACTGGACCCCTGTAATTTCGCCTTCCAGCATGATCATTTACTCAGGTCAGCAGTTCCCTTTATGGCAACATAAGGCGCTCATCGGTGGTTTATCTTCCAAAGCCATTGTGGTGGTGGACTTAAAATCGCAACCTGTGAAAGAGATTCAGCGACTAGATATGAAACAGCGGATTCGTGGTTTACATCAGGCTCAAGATGGTTCGATTTGGGTCATTGAGGATGGTCCGCAAGCCAAATTACTCAAACTAACAGCTTCTTAATTATTAACTTAAAGTGAAATCATCCATGCCAAATTCAAAACGGTTCTCTATACCTGCGAAACAATTATGTGTACTTGCAGGACTTCTGTCTTGCAGTGCACCGCTTTGGGCACAACAGCTCAGCGAGCAGCAAGTAAAAGCTAGTGTTGACCAGCAATTTAAACCACTTTTACAACAATACAAAATCCCGGGAATGGCGGTGGGGATCACTTTAAATGGACAACATTATTTTGTGAATTATGGGGTGGCTTCAAAACAGAGCCAACAGCCGATTCGCAACAATACCTTATTTGAACTTGGCTCAGTGAGTAAGACCTTTAATGCAACTTTAGCAGGCTATGCACAGGCACAAGGACGAATCTCCTTGTCTGACCATCCTGCCAAATATTTCCCTGAACTTAAAAACAGTGCTGTGAATCGTGCCACCTTGTTGAATCTGGGTACTTATACTGCGGGCGGTTTTCCGTTGCAGTTCCCTGATGAGGTGGTTCAGCAACAGGAGATGATCAAGTATTTTCAGGCATGGCAGCCGAAGACAACCATCGGCGCTGCGCGTCAATATTCCAATCCAAGTATTGGCTTGATGGGCTATGTCACTGCCTTGGCAATGAAAAAGCCTTATACCGAATTGTTAGAAAAAACACTTTTTCCTCAGTTAGGTCTCAAACAAAGTTTTATTCAAGTCCCTGAGCAGCAGATGCCGAATTATGCATGGGGCTATAAAGCGGATCAGGCCATGCGGGTATCGCCTGGGATGTTTGATGCTGAAGCTTATGGCGTGAAAAGCAGCAGCGCGGACATGCTGAAATTTCTGGATGCGCAAATCAATCCGCAACAGTTGAAACAACCACTGAGTAAAGGCATCGAAAATACGCATGTGGGTTATTTTAAAGTAGGCGCAATGACACAGAGTTTAGGTTGGGAGCAATATGCTTATCCAACGAAATTGGAAACGCTGTTACAGGGCAACTCCAGCAAAATGGCTTTAGAAAGCCATGCAGTGACACCAGTCGCGCAGCCAAAAATTGCTCCAGCAGCGACCTTCTTTAATAAAACCGGCGCGACCAATGGCTTTGGTGCTTATGCTGCTTTTATCCCGCAACAAAAGATTGGGATCGTGATGTTGGCCAATACCAATTTCCCCAATGAAGAACGGATTAAGGCCAGCTACAACGTGATACAGCAACTGATTCAGCAAAACAGTGCGCGATAGAATGACGCAGTGAGTGCAGATTCAAATTGTAGATTTGTGTCAGACACAATAGACTAGGATAAAACAGCATAAAGCCATTGATGATGTCAGATACGCATATTCCTTTACCTGAACGTTTACGTCCTCGTGATTTGTCAGAAATTATCGGGCAAGATCATTTACTGGGCGAAAATGCACCCTTACGTCAAATGATTGATCAGGGGCATTTGCCTTCGATTATCTTCTGGGGACCACCAGGGGTAGGAAAAACCACGATCGCATTATTACTGGCTCAAGCGGTTGATCGTCCTTTTGTGAGTTTGTCAGCACTGAATACGGGCGTGAAAGAGCTTCGGGAAGTGATTGCTGAAAGCGGTGATCTGTTGACGCCTGTGGTATTTATTGACGAAATACATCGCTTCAATAAGTCGCAGCAAGATGCCTTACTCAATGCCGTTGAGAAAGGCAAAATCACCTTGATCGGCGCAACCACGGAGAATCCGTCCTTTGAGGTGAACAGTGCGTTGCTGTCTCGCTGTCAGGTGTATACCCTGAACAGTCTGGATGCAGATGCCATTCAAACCTTGCTGAATAAAGCGATTCAAACGGATAAGTTTTTAAAAGAACGTTTTATTCATATCGAAGAATATGATGCATTGATTCAATTTGCAGCAGGTGATGCACGCAAGGCACTGAATCTGATTGATCTGATCGCTAGTACCTTTGAGCCTGATGTTGAGAATATGGTCACCAATGCCATTGTCGTTAAAGTTGCGCAGCAAAATATTGCGCGTTACGACAAATCGGGTGAGCAGCATTACGATCTGGTTTCGGCATTTATCAAATCCATTCGTGGTAGTGATCCAGATGCAACGCTGTACTGGATGGCACGTATGCTGAAAGGTGGTGAAGATCCAGTCTTTATCGCACGTCGTATGTTGATTGCTGCATCGGAAGATATTGGTAACTCTAACCCCAATGCCTTATTGCTGGCGGGCGAATGTTTCCGCTCGGTGCAGGCAGTGGGCATGCCAGAAGCACGGATTATTTTGGGTCAATGCGCCGTGTATTTGGCGACCAGTCCGAAAAGTAATAGTACTTATCTGGCGATAAATCGTGCCTTGGAATTGGCAGAAAAAACGGCGAACTTACCTGTTCCTTTACATCTGCGCAATGCACCAACCAAGTTGATGAAACAGCAAGGTTATGGTGTCGATTATCTCTACCCGCATAATTATCCTGAACATTTTGTATTACAGGAATATTTGCCACCTGAATTGCGCGGTACCAAGCTCTATGAGCGCGCCCTGAATAAACGTGAAGTTGAAGGGGAGCGTTTACAACAGCGCCGTTGGCAACAAGATCAGCAACAATAAATCACATTTGCTTCTATAGCGCTGGATATTCAAGGCTTTGAATATCCAGCACTCCATTACATCTATTTCATTTATTCATAAAAACAGATACATCTCTCACATTCTTTTTGGCTTATCGTGGTTTTAAAGAGAACAGCGAGACGACAGATGAGCAGCAGAACAATAAATATTTACGGCGCGCGACAAAATAATCTTAAAAATATTTCATTGAAAATTCCCAAAAACAAAATCGTTGTATTCACGGGCGTTTCAGGTTCAGGTAAATCTTCACTGGTATTTGAAACGATTGGTGCCGAAGCGCAACGACAAATCAATGAAACACAGGATAGTTTTGTGCGTAACCGTTTACAGCATTTTGGTGTGGCGGATGTCGATAAAATTGAAAATCTGAATGTTCCCGTGATCATCAATCAGAAGCCTTTGACTGGAAATATCCGCTCAACTATCGCGACCATTACCGATATATATGCCAATTTAAGGTTGTTGTTTTCACGCATGGGTAAGCCTTTTGTCGGGTACTCTCATGTTTTTTCATTTAATCATCCCAATGGCATGTGTCCACAATGTGATGGGATTGGTCTGGAACAGACCATTGATATCTATAAAATTCTGGATCTAGAGAAATCTCTAAATGAAGGGCCGATCGACTTTCCGACTTATCAGCCGCATGCTTGGCGTTGGACCCGTTATGCCGACTCGGGCTATTTTGATCTGGATAAAAAGCTTAAGGATTATGATGCGGAAGAGTGGGAGCTTTTCTTAAATGCAGCGCAGCATAAACCACACCATCCTCGCAAAGACTGGAGAAAAACCGCGTTATATGAAGGCCTGATTCCTCGTTTTGAGCGAAATTTCTTAAAAGGTGAAGCACAAGAGCGCAACCGTTATCGCCATATTCTGGACAAGATTATTACTGTCGAAAAATGTAGTCTTTGTCAGGGGCAGCGTCTGAATCAGACTTCGCTGAGCTGCAAGATTCAAGGGAAAAATATCTCGGACTGTACTGCATTGTCGGTGGCTAAATTGCTGAGCTTTATCGAATCGATCGAGAATGAAAAGCTGGAGACGGTATTACATGAAATTCGTAATAAACTTCATTATTTAAATCTGGTTGGACTCAGTTATCTGACATTGGATCGCGTGAGCAATACCTTATCGGGTGGGGAGTCACAACGTATAAAAATGGTCAAACATTTGGGCAATAGTCTGGTCGATCTGCTTTATATTTTCGATGAGCCCAGCATTGGACTTCACCCCAAAGACTTGGAAAATATCATCCAGATCATTCAAAAAATTAAGGATAAGGGCAATAGCGTGCTGTTGGTGGAACATGATCCAGACCTGATCAGGATTGCGGATCATGTGATTGATATGGGGCCTTTATCTGGACAAAAGGGCGGCGAAGTCATTTATCAGGGTAGTTTTGCGGATCTTAAAAGCTCCTCTGGTTTAACAGGGCAGTTTTTCCAGCGCCCCAATCAATATAAACAGGTGGCACGAAGCAGTCTGGAAAAAATGACCATAAAAAATGCGCGGCTCTTTAACCTGAAGAATATTAGTGTTGATATTCCCAAGAATTGTCTGTCCGTGGTAACAGGTGTTGCTGGCTCAGGTAAAAGTACGCTGATGAGTAAAGTCTTACCGCAGCAATACCCCGAAGTGAAAATTATTGATCAATCTGCCATTACTGCAACGATCCGATCAAATCTACTCACTTATCTGGACTTGCTAGATAGCATTCGCCAGTTATATGCGCAACAGAATAAGGTCAGTGCGAAACTGTTTAGTTTTAACAGTGAAGGGGCGTGTCCGCAGTGTAAAGGTTCAGGTATTGAGAAAATTGAGCTGGCCTTTCTGGATGATGTCGAAATGGTCTGTGAGGTTTGTCATGGTTCAGGCTATGCAGAACAGGTACTCAACTATCTTTATAATGATAAGAATATTGCCGATGCTTTAAAAATGACGGTTGCAGAAGCTTATGATTTTTTTGAAGTACCTAAATTGAAGCAACAATTCAAGACCCTGATTGATTTAGGTCTAGACTATATTGCCATTGGTCAACGCCTGAATAGCTTTTCTGGGGGAGAACGACAACGCCTGAAACTCAGCCGTGAGCTTGATCAGACCAATAATATTTTCGTGCTGGATGAGCCAAGCTCAGGCTTGCATCCGTCTGATACGGTTAAACTGATCCAGCTACTCAATACCATCGTTGATCAGGGAAATACCGTCATTGTGATTGAGCATAATCTGGAAATCATGACACAGGCAGACTGGATTGTTGATATTGGACCATTGGCGGGTGAACAGGGCGGAGAACTGATGTTTGCAGGGCCAGTGAGCCAGTTATTAGAAAATAAGGAGTCTTATACCGCGCATTATTTAAGAGATTATTTAAATCGTTAATATCAAAAGAGGGTACGGCGTATCAGAAAGTCTGAGTCATGTCATGACTTGGTATCGAGCATGTTATTTTTGTAAGTGACCCCTAGACACTCTGGATAAAAGGTCGCATCATCCCCGCTTATCAAGGATGATAAAGCTCCACCATGACCACAAATAAAATTAATGCAGCGGAAAGTATCCGAGGCTTGGCATGTCTCGCCGTTGTGTTGTCACATTTATCGTTAACTTTCTTTCCCCAAATGCATAATTTTGGCTGGAGTAGCGTGCCTCAATATGAGGTTTTTGCACAATTACATCATTCTCCATTGGCCTTCTTTTATTCGGGCACGGGTGCAGTTTTTGTCTTCTTCGTTTTAAGTGGTTTTGTCCTGACACTATCCAGTTTTAAAAAACAAAATACCGCCACACAGCTGAAAAAATCATTGATTAAACGCTATCCACGTTTGGCCATTCCCGCGTTTGTCTCTTGTATTGTGGCCTATCTGGTATATTTTGTGCCCGTTGATGTCTCGCATGTTTCAGAATGGGGGGCTGCTTTGGCCAATCCTCATCCTCAACTGAAGACGGCACTCTATGAGGGAAGCATTGGTGCATTTCTGTTTGGAGATTCAAGCTATAACTGGGTTCTGTGGACCATGCAAATTGAATTGCTTGGCTCATTGGTGATTTATCTGGCAAGTTATCTATATAGTAAATTGCCCATTTTATCTGCTCTCTTTTTGCTGTTAAGCGTTGCTGCGGCTTATATGATTTCGCAGACCGTATTACTTGGCATTCTCAGCTTTATATTGGGAATGGGGCTATTTCTGTATGCGGTAGAGCTAGGGACGGCTGTTTCTATACTCTTGTTCTTGTTCG
Source organism: Acinetobacter sp. NRRL B-65365 (assembly GCF_001605865.1). NCBI lineage: Bacteria > Pseudomonadati > Pseudomonadota > Gammaproteobacteria > Moraxellales > Moraxellaceae > Acinetobacter > Acinetobacter sp. NRRL B-65365. The sequence continues at coordinate 44,806 of NZ_LRPD01000017.1, forward strand.
GTCTCTATTTTTGTGGGGCACACAATAGCAGTTCGAGTTATCAGTTTTTTACGTCATTTCTGGGCGAACAAACTTACGATTATCTGAATTTTCTTGGTGGCTTTCTGGTTGTTTATGCTGTGTTAAAAGGCAAATGGCTGGCCCAGTTTTTTGATCGACGTATCTTGGTGTTTCTGGGTAAAGTATCTTTTTCAATTTATCTGATTCACTTGGCAATACTTTATGCCTTGGGTATTCCATTCTTCAATCTTTTGCATGTGCAGCTGGCGTTCTCTTATTTCAATGCAGGACTGCTGGCGAGCCTGTTTACGATGGTGGTCAGTATCGTTTTGGCGCAGTTTTATAGCCGTTATATTGACGATGCTGCAATCAAGGTATCGAATAAACTGGCTAAATTATTTTAGTCTTTAGGATGAGATCAGATTCTGCGCTGTAGTCTTTAAAAAATTGAACAAACATTACAAAAATAATCAGTGAATGCTTTCTATTCGGCACAGAATCAGTTTTAATCAGAAAAGGCATAATAAAAATATGGGTTTAAAAATATGAACCGTAACCATCTGCATCAATTTGCATGGGTCACTTCCTTTTCAATTGTTCTATCAGGCTGTGCAACTTCATCCATACCCGTCAGTTCCAGCGAAAAACTATTTTATGGCGGCCCCATTTTAACCATGAGTGGTGATACGCCAGAATATGCCGAGGCCTTGCTGGTCAAGGATGGCACCATCCGTTTTGTGGGCAGTAAACAGCAGGCGGAACAACTGGCTGATAAAACCGTTCAAACAATTGACCTGAAAAACAAAATCTTGCTGCCAAGTTTTATCGATGCCCATAGCCATGTGAATATGGTGGGTTTTCACCAGATGGTCGCCAATCTATATCCGCAACCAGATGGGCAGGTTTCGGATATTCAATCATTGGTCAATGTGCTGAATACATGGAAAAAGCAGCATCCAGATGTGATTCAGACCATGGGCGGCTGGATATTGGGCAATGGCTATGATGATGCACAACTCAATGAAAAAAGACACCCCACCGCAACCGATCTAGATCGCGTCTCAACAGATCAGCCTGTGATGATTTTGCATCAATCTGGACATCTGGCTTCGGTTAATCATAAAGCACTCGAATTGCTAAAAATCGATCAGAATACGCCGAATCCTGCTGGTGGCGTGATTCGCCGTGAAGCCGATTCCAACGTACCGAATGGTGTCCTTGAGGAGTCGGCACTGTTTACTGCAATCGGTTCGATTTTTAAAGATGTACCGCCCGCTGTCATGTTCCAGATTGCACAGAAAGGCATTGATGCTTACGTGAAAAATGGCTTCACTACGGTACAGGAAGGTCGGGCAGATCAGGGCACGACTGAGATGTGGCGGAGCTTGGGCCAACAAAATCAGTTGCCGATTGATATGGTGTCTTATCCAGATATCACCACCAGCAAGGACTATATGCTCAAATACGGTAGCAGTCGTCAATATGATCACCATTTCCGTATTGGTGGGGTTAAAATCAGTCTGGATGGCTCACCTCAGGGCAAGACTGCCTGGCTGACACAACCGTATCTGGTGCCGCCTGAAGGCAAGGATAAAACCTACAAAGGCTATGCGGCGATCAGCAATGATCAAGAGGTGAAGAATTATATCAATTTAGCCTTCAAACAAGGCTGGCAAGTGCTTGCACATGCCAATGGTGATGCGGCAATTGATCAGTTTATTGCTGCGGTAAAAGACGCGACTCAAAAGCAGGGTCAAGCAGATCGTCGAAGTGTGCTGATTCATTCACAAACGATTCGTGATGATCAACTGGATCAACTCAAGGCACTGGATATTATTCCTTCCTTCTTCTCGCTGCATACTTTTTATTGGGGTGACTGGCATCGTCAACAGACACTGGGTGAGCAGCGTGCAGCACGTATTTCTCCTACAGCAACGGCGTTAAAGAAACATCTGATCTTTACCGAACATCATGATGCGCCTGTGGTACCGCCAAGTAGTATGATGATGCTTGATGCGACTGTGAATCGAACCACCCGTAGTAATTATGTCTTAGGTGAAAATGAACGGGTAAGTCCTTATCTGGCGTTAAAGTCGATGACGGACTGGGCTGCCTATCAATATTTTGAAGATCAACAGAAGGGAACTTTAGCTCAAGGCAAACTGGCAGATCTAGTGATTCTGGATCGGAACCCGCTGACTATACCAAGCCGTGAGATTAAAAAGATCAAGGTGGTGGCGACCTATAAAGAAGGTAAGCTCATTTATCAGGATTCAAAAAATTAAAATTATAAAAAAACCGAGCCATTTAGCTCGGTTTTTTTTATGCGATCTAAGCTGAGCTTAGATATCGTCTAGGTTAATGCCTAAACGTGCCGCAACTTCTTCATAGGCTTCAACCACACCACCTAAACCTTGGCGGAAACGGTCTTTATCAAGTTTTTTCTTGGTGTCTTTGTCCCATAAACGGCAACCGTCTGGAGAGAACTCATCACCTAGGACGATACGGTCATGGAATACACCAAATTCAAGTTTGAAATCTACCAGAATCATATTACCAGCGTCGAATAATGCTTTAAGCACATCATTTACTTGGTAAGTGAGTTCTTTCATTTTTTCAAGCTGTTCAGCAGTCGCCCAACCTAAAGCAATCGCTTGAGATTCATTCACCATTGGGTCGCCAAGAGCATCATCTTTAAAGAATAATTCAAATGTTGGCGGTGTTAACTCTTTGCCTTCTTCAACGCCTAAACGACGGCAAAGTGAACCAGCAGCATAGTTACGAATGACACATTCAACAGGAATCATCTGAAGTTTTTTTACGAGAACTTCAGTTGGAGAAAGCAATTTTTCAAAATGGGTTTCGATGCCTGCTTCAGCCAGTTTATCCATGATGAAGGCGTTAAAACGGTTGTTGACCTTGCCCTTACGATCGAGTTGCTCGATTTTTTCGCCATTGAATGCCGAGGCATCATCGCGAAAGACTAAAATCAGGTGATCAGCGTTATCTGTTTCATATACAGATTTTGCTTTACCAGTATAGAGCAAGGTTTGTTTTAACATGAGGGAACCTTTTGAAAAAAATGCCTAGTAAACGACTAGGCTGGCCAGTTTTGGTAAATCTGGGCTAATACTTCCGTTGCAACCGCAGGGTCTGCAAAGGTTGTATCAAGTTTAAACAGTGCAATGGTATTGCTTGAGCCAACAGCGGTAAGCTTCAGTAGGTAGTTTTGCTCACCTACTTTAATGGTTGCTTCATAGCCATGATCTGCCTGAGAGATGACTTTATAGTTGAGGCTGCTGACGGTCGCAAAAGCATATTGCCAAGCAGTTGCAGTCGGGCCATCCACTTTAAGCAATGGGTTCTTATTCCCATCCATCACCAGTTGTGGACGACCTAAGCTGGTTGCTGTTGCTTCAGTTGTCGTGGTTGCAGTTTGCGCTGACTCTGGGCGAGGTAACGCATAACGTTTGCCCGTCTTGTTCTCAAATGTTGGTGCATGTTGAATCGCAAGCGGGTCAACCGTTGGTGCTGGATACAATGGCGTAAATGGTCTTACCGTTGCATTCTCAGGGAACTTGAGTGGTTCAAGCGCTTGCGCTTTTTTATAATCTAAAGAATGATTATTGAGGGCAAAACGACCACAACCAGCCAAACTTAAAGCTGAAATGACTAGGACAACACCAAGACGTAATTGCATCATAAATTGCTCGTATTAAATAATTCCCGCAGTTTTTAAATCTGTGCGGAGAGGTTCACGATATTGTTCTGCTAGAGCGGTTAATGGCAGGCGTAAACCTGTACTGATATATCCCATCTCATGCAACGCCCATTTCACAGGAATTGGGTTTGATTCGCAAAACAAAATATTGTGTAGATTTGCAATTTGCTGATTCAGACTTTGAGCCTTTGCTTGATCGCCTGCTAATGCAGCTTCACAAACTTCGCTCATTTGTTTTGGTGCAACATTGGCAGTAACCGAAATATTACCTTTCGCACCACGCAAGATCAGTTCCCAGGCAGTTTCATCATCACCTGAATATACTGCGATTTTACCTTTTAAACCTTCGATGAGGGCTTGACCACGTGGTACATCGCCAGTTGCATCTTTAATCCCAACAATGTTTTTAATTTCAGCAAGACGAATGACGGTTTCGTTTTGCATGTCTACACCAGTACGACCTGGAACATTATAAAGAATTTGTGGAATATCAACTGCTTCAGCAATCGCCTTGTAGTGTTGATATAAGCCTTCTTGTGTTGGTTTATTATAATATGGCGTAACGAGCAGGGCTGCATCTGCACCGAGTTCTTTTGCTGCTTTGGTCAGCTCAATTGCTTCGCGTGTTGAATTTGCACCTGTACCCGCAATAATTGGGATGCGTTTATTGGCTACACGGATCACTTCTTTGATGACTTGTGTATGTTCTTCCATGCTTAATGTTGAGGCTTCGCCCGTTGTGCCAACAGCAACAATACTATGTGTACCTTGTTGGATGTGCCACTCAACGAGCTTCTCCAGGCTCTTCCAATCTACGCGACCATCTTCAAACATAGGGGTGACGAGTGCGACAATTGAGCCTTGAATATTCTGTGCTAGCTGAGTCATTTTAAAAAACTATCCTATTTTTCCCATCCGAGATTGAATTAGTTGAAACGAAATATTGGATGGTTGCAGTATTTTGATTCGTCGTCCAATAATGAATTCGATTGAATGACAATTATGCAAATTATGACTGATCAGCGACATAAGAACAATATGCTTTAGTCAAACAGCCGAAAACTTTAATTCAACTTTTACCTGAATAATTTTCATGTCAAGAAAAGTTCAGGTGGAAGTAGCCAGACGATAGAGAGCAGCGTATGTTAGAAAGGAGCGAGCAATCCAGAATGAAACACAATATGCATACACTTGCGAAACACAGCGCACTCATTGTTGTTGACGTACAAAACGGTTTTACCCCAGGTGGAAACTTGGCAGTCACTGATGCAGATCAGATTATTCCACTCATCAATCAACTGGCTCGACAGTTTGAAATGGTGGTGCTTACCCAAGACTGGCATCCAGAACAACATATTTCCTTTGCCGATAATCATCAGAATAAAGCGCCTTTTGAAACTATTGAGCTGCCTTATGGAACCCAAGTATTGTGGCCTAAGCATTGCGTGCAGGGGACACAGGATGCCGAGTTTCATCCAGCTCTTGATATTCCAACAGCCCAATTGATTATCCGTAAGGGTTTTCACCCCGATATCGATAGTTATTCTGCTTTTATGGAAGCAGATCGCAAAACTCCGACAGGTTTGAGGGGCTATCTGACAGAACATCAAATTGATACGGTTTATATCGTGGGGATAGCCACAGATTTTTGTGTGGCATGGACTGCCTTGGATGCGGCACAAATGGGATTTAAAACCTATGTTATCGAAGATGCGTGCAAAGCAATTGATTTAAATGGGTCATTGCAAAGTGCATGGCAAAGTATGCAGGCAGAGGGTATTCAACGCATTCAGTCGAGTGCAATTTTGCCATAAGCTTGAGCTGCCTGAGCGAAAGGCGTTAAACTTTGAAAACTGATGAATCCACATCAGTCAAACCGTGACTTAAAGCAGAATTGAGCGTTTTATGACAGTCGAACTTGATGATTTTGATCAGAAAATTATCCATCATTTACAAATGAATGGACGTTTGGCCAATCAGGAACTCGCTGAATTGGTGGGTTTGTCGACTTCCCAATGTTCACGCCGTCGAGTGAACCTCGAACAGAAGAAAATCATCACCGGCTATTATGCACAAATTGCGCTGAGTGCTGATCCCGCGCCGATCATGGGCATTATTGAAGTGAAATTACAGAATTATCATGATGCCACGCATGATCGTTTTGTTGAGTTCCTTCTCAATGAACCAGCGGTTAAGGATATTCACAAACTGACGGGGAGCTATGATTTTGCCTTGAAAGTTGCGGTTAAAAATCTTGATGAAATGGTCAAGTTGATTGGTATCCTTTCTTCCCAGACTTTTGGTGTTAGCAACCTGAATACCTCGATTGTTTTGGAAAAACTCAAAGAAAATGGAATCGCGATTAAATAAAAATAGCTGATTTTTAATGAAAGATGGATCAGAAAGCTATGACTGACTGAAAATGAGCTGTTTATATTAAATGGCTTATTTTGAATATAAATTGCATTTATGGCAAAAATATAAGAATAAATTGCGTATTTCCAATAATAATGATCAAATATGCCGCCTTTTATTTGGAAGGCATCTCTCCCTTCTGCTGTTCTGTGATTGAGTTTTACCCTTATGAATACCGAGCAAAATGTATCTCTGGTCAGTCCAGTCGTGCCTATAATTGACCAACATTCCAAAGTTGAAGATGCATTGGCGCTGTTGACGGGTACATTTATCCTTTCTTTTGCCATGACCTTATTGCAACAAGCGGGCATTATGACGGGAGGAACAGCAGGTCTGTCTTTACTCCTCCACTATATTACCGACATTAAATTTGGTGTTTTATTCTTCTTCATCAATATTCCATTTTATTATTTTGCCTATAAAAAAATGGGGATGGCCTTGGTGGTTAAAACCTTTATTGCGGTTGCTTTACTGGCAGGTTTTTCTGCAATCATTCCCCAGTTTTTTCATCTTTCTGACGTCAATCCGATTTATGCAGCCATTTTTGCCAATGTCTTGATGGGTGTCAGCTTCCTGATTTTATTTAGACATCGTTCAAGTCTAGGCGGGATCAATTTGCTTGCATTGTATTTACAGGAACGCTTCGATATCCCGGCAGGTAAAGTGCAGTTGGGCATTGATATGGCAATCTTGCTTACGTCATTGTTGTTTGTAGACTGGAAGTTGATTCTGGTTTCAATTATGGGTGTCATTATTTTAAATTCGATTATTCTTCTGAATCATAAAACCACACGCTATATTGCGTAAATCTGTTCTGTTTTATTCTTAATGTTTGAAAAATAAAGATAATTAAGAGGACCTGCTGTAGTTAGTTATTTGAAAATCGTGTTGCTGTAAATTATAAGAGATTTATAGCAATACAATTTATTTATTACATCAAAAATTATTTTAAATACAAATCTTTAGCAT